>JAGLXK010000539.1 GCA_023132955.1 Candidatus Heimdallarchaeota archaeon | reverse complement strand
TCTGGATACCTAAGTCTGTTGTTGATCCTGAAACCAAACTCATTAAACAATGGTTCATTGACCAGAAAGATAAGGAACTGAAGGATTTTCAGAGAACCAAGAAACAATCAGGATTAGATGATTTTTTGTAAATAATTCTAAAGAGTTGGATATAATCGATTTGGAACTTAGACTTCTGTAATATATTTTTCCTTACCTACAAGAGGAATTAGGAACAGGAGAGGAATGATTCCAACAAGGTAAACACAAGCAGTTACTAAGAAAACTAACCAAAATCTAGGATCAATATCACCCACTATATATCCACCTATCAAAGCTGAGAAATTCCAGAAAAATCCCCATGCAAGAGTTTCTAAAGAATTCCATTTTCCTCTTTTATTCTTCGGAACAACATCCATGAGAATCGATCTGCTCAAGGGTTGGCTTGCATTCATCAACGCCCCCCTAGCTATAAACAGAGGTACTAATAGCCAAATATTTGGGTAGAATGCAATTCCAAATAAACAAAGTGTAGCTATGAGTTGAACAGAGAATATTATTAGTGGTCGTCCTCGTTTCACAGAAAACTTTTGTGCAAGAAGTGCTAATAATCCTGTGAAAATAGCTGTCAGACCCATAATTATCTGAACCCAAATAGGTTCTAGATGATATTGTTCTATAAAGAACTGGGGAAAATATTTGATCGTCATACCAGCCCCCACTCCAATTATAATATTTGACCCAACCAAAAGATATGGAATAATTTTAGTTGCTCTACTAACAGTTAACCTTGATGAAAGTCCATTCTGTTTTAATTCATCTACAACTACCATATCTTCTTCAATGGATTCACTTGAACTCCCCAGACTTTTATTGTCTTTGAAAAACACCATAATAATAACAGATACAAAAGTGATTAAAATTCCAATAAGCATTACGTTTTTCATATTCTTAAGTGTCCATTCATTACCAAACCAGAGGAAGAAAAAGATATTAGCAAAAGGTCCAATCGCCATAGCTAATTGTCTGACCAAATGTACCAAAGAATAGACTTTCGTTCGTTTTCCAGATTCAACAGAATCTGCAAAAATAGATTCTAAAGAAGGTCTAGTTAGAGCTTGAAACAACCCCCATAAGGCAAGAGCGACGAAGATGGTTGTAATGGTATTGCCAAATTGAATAACTACAAGACCAACCACTCCAACAACTGAAGCGATTTTTAATAGAATGTCTCGACGAATCTTATCTGCAAAATAGCCAGAAGGAAAAACAAAAACAGTCATGGTCAACCCCATAGCTAAAGAGGTCTGACCAACAACAATATTGGATTTATTTGTGAAGAAATAGATGTAAGCTGTGAGAACGTTTCCCATCCAAATTCCTCTTCCAAAGGATGTAAAAAACGAAAAAAGAAAAACCAATTTGACATTATAATTCATGTTTCTTATTGATTCTCGGAAGGAAACTTTCTCCATTCTAGACATCCCTTGAAAAGGTATAACTTTAGGAAAACAGAGTTACATTTAAGTTTTAGTTTGAACGAG
>JAGLXK010000538.1 GCA_023132955.1 Candidatus Heimdallarchaeota archaeon | reverse complement strand
ATGGAGGAGTATAAACAATGCCATTGATCGTTGATACTGATCTTTGTACAAGCTGTGGTGAATGTGTAGAAAGTTGTCCAATGGACATCATTAGATTGAATGATGAAGGGTTCCCATACCAAAAATATGATGAATGTTGGTATTGTGGAGTATGTGAAGAAGATTGTCCTGAGATAGCTTTAGTTATAGAATTGCCATTTTTAGTTAGATAGAAATGAAACAAGAAAAAAAGGAAAAAAGATTAAATGTTTCTAATTTCTTGGGATTTTCTTTTCTTAAATAGTATAGCCAAAGTGATACACATAATCGATGAGAGTATAAGATAACCAAACATTGAGCTATATTCAGGAATAACTGGGTTAACCGTTACCATAACTGTATCCTTAACAGATCTTCCTTCTTCATCCACTACTACAATGGTATAATTATACGATCCTACTGCTAAATTATCGATGTTATGGATAATAGGAACTCCTGAATACCAAGTATCTGTTTCTACCAACTCACCATCTTTATAGATTTCGTAAATTGCAGGATCTTCATCGTAAGCATTCCAAGTAAGCAAATGTCCAGTTGTTCCATAATCATAAGAATAATCTGTTTCTGATGATAAATATGGATCATAGTCTAACTCAAATATATTGGTTTGAACAAATCCAAAACCAGGTCCAGATCCTAAATCAGGGATTTCCTCATAAATCAATAATCCCGATTCTTTGTCAATATATAATAAAATTCCACCTATCAAGGTTATAGTCCAAACCTCTTTACCTCTCCAAATCATACTACCAGTTATAAAAGCTATATCACTCCATACTGAAGAAATAAATGGGTCACCAACATCAGTTTCATTAGTAATTCTATTGAATAGTGCAAAGTGGCTGTGAATAAATCCTGGTATATCTGAATCTGTAATATATCCATTTAGTATGTTTACTCTAACATAATAGTGCATTTGATCTATAGTTGTATTTGAAACATCATACATTCTCATGATACTAGAGACATTAATTTCAAATTCAGAGTACCAGACAAAGGTGAAGATCTGCTCCATGAACACTCCAATATCTGGGAATTCTACTTTTAAAATAAAGTAATCTCCATCTTCTAAAACATAAAGAGGTATTACATCAACAGATTCAATAGATATTTCAACAAGAGCACTGCCTGTATCAGCCCATAGAAATTCTAGTCGTATTAGATTTGTTCCATTTTCAAAAATTGGAACACAGATAAATTCAGAATAAAGAGAGGTTACATTCGTAATCCAGATGTCATCTACAAACATGTCAACTAACACCACATCATTCATATCTGACGTCGCAAATTCGATATACACTACTCCGCCTTCTACAGTTTGTCCTTCCGTAGGTGATAAGATTAGAACCTCCCGAATAGGTAACGGATCTAAATAGAAATATATGATAATGGTCTCATAATCATCAACAAATTCTAGTAATGAGGTAGAGTAATACCCACTAGCAACTATTTCAACTCTATAATCACCAGCATCTAGAGCAACTGCTTTGTAGAAACCATCTATATCTGTAAATCCAGAGTCTATTTTATTACCAATTTCATTATAGATATCTACTTGTGCATTTGCTATAGGTTCTAAACTGTCATTACCATATACATTTACCCCAAGTACTCCTGTACCTTCCATAGGTGAAAATCCTAATGCGAAATTGTTTACAAAGGATAATCCAGCTGTATATGCTGTATAGAAGCTTAAATCAAAACCATAATTGAGACCTACTACAGCACCTAGGTCTGATTCCATATCTAGATACTGAAATACAATATCTCCCGAAGAGTATAATACAACTTGGAATGTTCCAGCTTCGCTTCCTGATAGATAGAAATAGTAATTGTACTCTATAACGATATAATCTGGAGTAGATAAGATGTGTATATTGTTAGATGCAACAAGGTCTATCCAGAAAGGTGCAATAACATGATGAGCACTAGCACTCGGAAATGAACCACTCCACCAAGCAATCGGGGTCGTTTCTGTAAAGGAAAGCCACCCATTAGAACCAACGTATATGGTTGAGAAATTTCGATCATAAAATAAGAATTCAAACTCTAAGTCTACTGATGTAGATACATCATCTCCAGATAATCCAAGATTGTAGCCTCCAGACGTAGAGTACCATTGAATTGGACAGATATTCATTTCATATTGTTTGGCGGGATATGTACTATGTTCCACAGAATAGTAATTATCAGTCAAATAGGTTTCTCCTGTAACGCTTGTAGTAATTACTTCTACAAAATAAATATCACTTAATTCAGGATCCCATTCGAGTTCAAGATATTGGTATTCTCCACCATTTAGATTTATATTTCTTGACGTCACCAATAAACTGTTAGCATATACTTCAACATCAAATGTTTCTGCAAAATGTCCTGTGTTTTGTATAAAAACAGGAATTACATAACTAGTTTGATTTCTTTCAATACCATTAACAACTTGTTTGATATTATGAATTTCATCTGCGGGAGATATTACATTAATATATGTTCCAACCCAATAAGGATTATAATCATAATCAGTCCATCCAATTAGAACACCAGTATCTTTGACATAGTATAGAAATTCATAACCAGCAGATACTATCCAGATATTGATATATTCACCATAGTAATTATAAATACCATCTGCAAAAACGTCTCCATCACCAGCACCTAGCCAGTAGATATCAATTATTGCTCCTATAAACAAATCATCAGGATTCATCCAGTAGGGAAATACATCCCACCCACCTATAAGCTCTCGAGTGTGAGTATTTAAAATATAAGTTTCAGAAGCATATTCCGTGAGAGCCGCTTCATTAAACTCTGTGTAGCTTATAACAACTTCTTCCGGACTTATAATATCCACTATTTCCCATTTAAAACTAAATGGATAGTATCCATTTGGATTTCCATAAGCTAAGATATCACCGATTTGAGGATTAATTACTGGTTCTTGATTAAATACCATTTCTTGATCTCTATCATCACTAGTAACAGTTTCACCTGGAACAGGTTCAAAATATCTTGTAATTTTATTGCTTGAACTTAAACCACTTGGATCAATGCGGGATTGATCGTTCATACTTGAAAAATTTGAATAAATATCTAATTTCTTTGATAATTCAATATTATTATTCAGTGTTTGTTCAGACAGACTGTTTTCTTCATTTTCCATATCGATCTCAGCGGATATGGTATTCATATTTACAATTATTCCACTTAAAAAAATAAACAGTAATAGAATGAAATTTATTTTCAATTTGTATTTTTCTGACATTTTAATCTAGTCCTATCTCTATTAGACTTTACAGTATTTAGGACCAGAACCCCTCACATAGTACATCAGTAGTTTATGTATCAAAAACAGGTTTACTTATTCTCATATATTAACATATGCTAGAAAATTTAGCTTGATAACTGGCAGAATATAGAAGATTTAGTTTTTGTACTACTAAAAATAAGAATTAATCACTTGCTCGAAAAGAGAGCCGTTGGGGATGGTTCCATTATCGAACTGATTATCCAGAAAAAAATGATGAGAAATGGTTAAAGCAGGTAGTTCTAGAAAAGGGGTTGAAATCGGGAGAAGTACAAACGTTTCTAGTTGATATAGAAAATGGAGGAGAGCAATAATGCCCCTTATCGTTGATGCTAATCTATGTACAAGCTGTGGGGAATACGTAGAACGTTGTCCAATGGACATCATTAGATTAAATGATGAAGGATACCCATACAAGAAGTATGATGAATGTTGGTACTGTGGAGTCTGTGAAGAGGATTGTCCTGAAAAAGCATTAGTAATCGATCTTCCATTTCAAGTTAAATAGATTTATCATTTTGAGAATCTGAAAATGATTTATAAATTCAAAAGAGTTTGATTTTATTGGAATGAGATTCACAAAAGTACTGAGATATATTGAATTGTTCGTGTTGATAGGGATTATCTTTACTCCTGTAGTGTTCTATTCAACACCATTAAGTATATTTGAAAGACCTCCGCAAGTTGACTTCAAAGAAGGAGATATCATACAACTAACTATAACTGAATACTCCTTCGAATACAGTTTAGAATCATTTGGGGAATACAATGTTACTGCTGGAATTTATCTAAATCCAATTTTCCGTTGGGATGAACTTGAAACTGGAGAAGTAGTTACATATGAGGATTTAACATCAGTATTAAGTACTTATATTCTATTTGAAGGCAATACTACTTCTCAGATTCAATTCAATTTTCAAATTGATAGTGTTGGTAAGAATAATTTGGGAGCAAATGTAACTTTTCTGAATACAACTCAAAAGTTTCATTTAGGTTCAATGTTTATGGCCCGTCCTACACCTTTCTTTGAACCTACTTTGGCTATGGGGTTAACATTTAGCACAGATGATGGAAATACGACATTAAGTTATGTTCATTGGAAAACTCATTACTTATTTTCAACAAAGAGAGCGAGAGAAGCCTTAAACTGGTACAGTATGAATAAAGCTCACTTCCTCTTTGATTTTGCTAGATATGATCGAAATACTTTCTATGGAGTTGATCAAGATTTGGAATATCTTTCTAGAATATCTTACATACTCCAAGAGGGCAGTAACAGACTACAGAGAGTAGATGCATCATTTGAGGGGAGAGAGGTTATACAGATATTAAATCAAGTTTACTTTATATCAAATATTACAGCTGGTTTGGATCTACCTTATGAAAGTTACTGGAATTACAATTTAAAGTATCAACTCAGATATTTTAGAGGAGGAAAAGAGATATGAATTCTTTACAATTTCCAAAGAAAATTGAGTTTCTACTACGGAAAAGTTTCCATAAAGTATTTCTTCCATATTTATTTGCTTCTATCTCTATTATTGTGTTAGCTGTTTTAGAGAGAGGACCCGTTGCTTTTGTAACAGGATTAGTTTGTTTACTCCCAATTATTCTTAGAGTTACGATTAGTTTAATTAGAAAATTTAAGAAAGAAGAACCAGAACAGCACTCAACAGATTGGAGAGAATTAAGAAAACAATTGACTTTAATTCTATCGAAAAGCAAAATACTTCTAGATACAGCAGTGGAACTAAGAAGTGAAGAAGTATCAAACATTATCTTATCAGAAGACCAAGTTAATGGCAATTTCTTTGAAGAAAATGAAGAATTGATCAGAACAATCAGAAATATAGGTATAAATGGTCTACTTTGTCTGCTTTTTCTAATTCAACAACAACCAGCTATTGCAGCAGTTAAAGCAATACAGAGGTCATTGAAAATCCCTTTGGCAACAGCTTATAGGCAGTTACAAAAATTATCAGAAATGAAATTAGCAAACACCTACTATGAACCTGATAAGCCTAGCAAAGCACTCTATAAAATTACTGATGAAGGGAGTTCTCTTATCATTCAACTCTATGAATTAATTGGAGATACATTGCTTCCATTTCATGACACAGAATTAGCTAAAACTCAAGTTGAAGCTGAAACATAATCAAAACTGAATAGAATACGAAAATTACTTAAGTCCTGATTGAAAATTATTTTTCTGTTATGAAATAGAGTCTTTTATCCATTTGAAGAACCAGTTAGAAGTAGATAAAAGTATATTAAGGGATTGAATATCATTAACAAAGAGCTTGTGAGTATTGAAAAATGCGCATTAAACAGAAGATACTATTTAGTTTGGTAATAATTTCATTTCTTTCATTTATCTTTAGTAGTTCTAATCTTGCTCAAGTAGCTGAATATGAGTTCTATTATTCAGATTTTCTTGTTCCCGGTGTGATTTTGGAATGGAATGTAGCCACATTTGTAAAAGAAGCTGATTTCAATTGGGTACTTACACCTGGTCATTTAGTAGAAGAAGGAGATGTAATTAAATTCGTAATTAAAGAAGATCCTGATTCATTAAACCTAACCGATCCTGAAGCATTACAATATACAACTCAATCTTGGGTAAATACCTATCTAAATGATATTGACCTCTCGACTGTTGAAGAATGGGATTATTATATTGATGCTTTTGATGAGATGGGTGATTATGAATTTGGGTACGTAGGACCAGAACGTCACGGGTCACCCGATAAGCCAGAAACAGAAAATTACTGGGAATCTAAGAATGATGAAATGCAACCTGATTGTTTCAATAACGATAGCGGATCATTTGAAGTTAGTATAACAGCTGATCTTTTCAATTTGAAATGGGAATCCTATGAATCAGGAGAGAGCCCTGTTAGTGCTGAACCATATGAAAGAGTGAAAAGCTTTGAAATTAGTTACAATATAGATTGGGGTTATTTAGATAGAATGAGAGTCTATGAATCTTATGAACAAGGTGTCATTGGTGAGGAAGAGCAAGAAATTTTAGAACTAGTTTTAGAGAATTCAAGAAGTACTCAAACTCAAGGTACTCAAATAAAATGGGTTAGTGGATTAATTGCTTTATTTACCTTAGGAACAATCACAGTTCATATGAGAAGACGCTAACAGTCTTCTTTTTTGTTTAAATAATAGTTAAGTTGGAAGTAATAGACATATAAAAACTTACATCAACAAAAGCAAGAATCCTTTCAAAAATGCAGAAATAAAGTTTATGAAATATTTTTGTTATGTAGTCATATTAAACTTATCAAATTAGAAAAAAAAGAAAAAATGATTAAATATTCTATATTTTTCTCGGAATCTTTCTTTTTTTAAGCATAATTACATAGGATATGTAAATTATCAAAGGAATAGTTAGAAAACTGAAAACTGGATTATATTCTGGTACTACAAGATTTACTATTACTATAACTGTATCATTTGCGGTATTTCCTGCAAAGTCAGATACAATTATCAGATATGTATATGTTCCAACAGATAAACCATCAACGTCTATAATTATAGGAGAACTTGATACCCATCTCTCAGAAGTAATTATCATGGTTGAATCAAGGTAAATTGAATAACTCCAGTGATTTACGTCCATAGCAGTCCAACTGATTGTGTTCCCTGTTTCTCCTTCATTGTAGTCAAAATCTGTAACATTAGAAATTAAAGGATCTATAAAATCTACTGATGTTTTTACTAATGTTAACATTGCCTCGCCAGGTATGAACATATGGTAGAATACGTTTGAATCTTTTTCTACATATAAAATAGGGTTGTCTTCCATATATTTCAAAGACCAGACTTCAGTATGACCGCCGTTATTATACCAAGTTCTAGAACCATTTACAGTTAGTATTTCGAACCATAAAGACATCAATGTTTTGTTTCCAACATAAGAATCAGGTAGTAAACCACAGATTGGGAAAAAGTGTAGGGTTTCTAGTTGTTGTGTAGGATCAACTGAAACATATCCATTCAGAATATTAAACACAATGTAGTAATTTAATGAATAAACAGTACCAATATGATCATATTGATGCAAAATGACTGATGTATTCATTTCAAAAGCAGATATCCAATCAATGAAAGTAAAGTTATAATCAATTTTGGTCGAAGTCGTTAATGAATCATATCTATAATCCATAATATCTCCTTCCTTAATTTGAACGTTCGGTATCACATTATACGAATTTATATCTATTGAAATGTTTGCTGTAGTCATGTCAGACCAATATGCTTCTAGATAAATTGTGTTTGTACCATTTTCGAAGACAGGGACATAGAATTCAGGTTTGAATCCAAAAGAGGTTACATTAAATGTTGTAATTAGTATATCATTAACATAAATATCAAAGTAGCTCATGTTTGCTATATCCGTAGCATTACAGTTTATGAGGACTAAACCTCCCTCTATTGATGAACTATCTGATGGTGAGAGAATCTCAATTGAATGTGTTGGCGTTAATGGTTCAAGAAAGAGTGTTAAAATCTCATTTTCCCCATCATAATCGATTGTTACAAATGATCCAAAGGTTCCATAACCATCAAAACTAGCTTCAAGATAATACGTACCAGGACCAGCTCCTGTAATGTTAAAGAATCCATTTATATCTGCATAAAAAGAAGTAATCCAATAATAATCTTGGTTGTAGATATCAATTTTAGCGTTTGCTATAGGAGACCATGTTTGATTGTTTAGAACAGTCACTGCAATGGATCCATA
>JAGLXK010000537.1 GCA_023132955.1 Candidatus Heimdallarchaeota archaeon | reverse complement strand
GTACGCATTTAATTTTTGTTACTCATAATCCCAATATTCCAGTACTAGCAGATGCTGAATTAATTCTAGAGATAACAGCTATAGGTTTAGAAAAAGGAAATCTCTGAAAACTTGGATATTTAGATGATGATTGTGTTTTAGAAGCTGTGTTATCACTGGAGGGAGGTGAAGAAGCACTTAAAAGTAGAAGTAGGAGATATGGATTTAGTTTAAATTAGGAAATTTAATTTGCTCAAACGGATTAATTATCAGTCATTTGAAATATATTTACCAATTTAAGCAATCCCAATTGAACCAGGAACTTAGAAATATTATTGGATATTTTTGGACAACTTGAATCACTAAACACTTTGCTAGCTTCTCACCTTTTAATTATTAATAAAATCTTCTAACTCCTTTTTCACCTTATTTAAAGCGATACATTTATATGTTGAAAAAACTAAACGTAGGATTCAGAACTATCACTGTAGGTGAAAGTATTGGGATTATGGAGTAAAATAAAGAAAGCAGTCAAAAAGGCAGTAAAAAAAGTTGTTAAAACTGTCAAAAAAATAGTACGGGTAATAAAGGAAGTAATCCATAGACTTATAGGTATTTTTGATTTTTTCGGTTCTTTAATAGGAATACGGCCTAAAAAATACCTTAGATTAAAAATCTTCATTTTGAGAAAAGATGGAAAACCAATTCAAGATAAAGCTACAGTTCAAAGCAAATTAGATAAAACAATAAAGATTTTCAAAGACAAATTAAATGTAGAAATCAGGAAAGCTAATCTTGTTCTAAATTTTATTGATTTTCTTAATGACGATGCCCCCGCTGAAGCTTTGAATGTTTCAGCTTGTTCTTTTGGAGCTATGTTTACAGATGCAGCAGATTATTTTGATGACCAATGTAACTATGCACGAACTAGCACAGGATCATATGTAGCGGATTTATTGGGCATTGGGGAACCAATCTTTGCATTTGTTGTATTAAGCATTGGTGGTGGAAAATTTGGATGTGGTTATCCATGGGGTCCTCTTAATTATTGTTTGATTACAACAGATTGTCCTATGACATCTTTAGCTCATGAATTATGTCATATGTGCGGATTAACTGATAGTTCTTCGCATAATAAAAATTTAATGAGTTCAAACAGAAATCAAGAAACAGATTATGATTTAAATAGATGGCAAATATCTGTAGTTCGTAATTCACGATTTGTAACATATATTCCTAGAAGAGGTTGATTAGCAATAACACTCTAATTTCTTTTTAGGATTATATGACAAAGAAAGAACTCTCTAAAAGAAAATAGATAGAAAAAGGAAAAGTATAGCTGCTCTTTTGTTCTCTCTATTCTTTCTTTTTCCTCTTTTTTCCATTCCAACTCAAACCTGTCTTTTCTCTTATTTTCATCTCCAATGAACTTTCCTTAATTTGAACTCCTTCTAATAGAAAAATACACTAAACCAATCCTAAAGTCGAAACTACCCTAGTAAATCTATCAACTTATCCCCTCCACTAACACTTGCCCTATCGTCCTCTCTGTCATCTCGAACACTCTAATTATCTCCTCACTCTTATGGATCAGTTCATGAGTTTCTTCAGTTTCCCTTCCCTTCCCATCGTATCCTCGAAAGCTATTTCATAACCCCATGCTCTCTTCTCCCTTTCTTCTATCATCCACCCCTTTTGTTCCTCAAAGAAGTTTTTTAATAAGAAATGTAATCCATCTACTGTCGTTATCT
>JAGLXK010000536.1 GCA_023132955.1 Candidatus Heimdallarchaeota archaeon | reverse complement strand
TTATTCCAATCTAGATAGATAGTAGCGAGTTCAATAGGGTTAGGGACAATAAAGGCTAGATCAGGAGAAGCAGGAGAGCCTGCGAATTGTTTGTAGAAAATATCCCAGTCTGTTTCAGCACCAACGTAATCAGTTACATCTGTCCATGCTACATGCACATTCCCTGCAGCATCCACTGCAAGCGAAGGTTGGGAAGAATCATCTGTACTTTCTGTGGAAACAACTTCTGTCGTAGTCCATAGGGAGGTAGACGCGTCCCATCGATTGTAGAAAATGTCCCAATCCCATCCACTCCCCGCATAATCAGTAAATTCATACCACGCTATATGCACATCCCCTGCAGCATCCACAGCAAGCGAAGGTTGGGAAGAATCAGCTGTACTTCCTGTGGAGACGACTTCTGTAGTGGTCCATGAGAAGGTAGAAATTTCCCAACGTTTGTAGAAAATATCATCATCTATTCCAGCACTAGCGTAATCAGTTACATCTTCCCACGCTATATGCACATTCCCTGCAACATCCACGGCAAGCGAAGGATGGGAAGAAGTATCTGTACTTTCTGTGGAGACAACTTCTGCAGTGGTCCAAGAGGAGGAAGAAGCGTCCCAGTATTTGTAGAAAATATCCATATCTGTTCCACTCCCAGCATAATCAGTGTAATCGAGGCACGCTATATGCACATCCCCTGCAGCATCCACAGCAAGCGAAGGTTGGTAAGAAGTACTTGTGCTTTCTGTGAAAACAACTTCCGTCGTAGTCCATAAGGAGGTAGACATGTCCCAGTATTTGTAGAATATATCTATGTCTGTACCTGAACCTGCATAATCAGTTGAATCTTCCCACGTGATATGCACGTTCCCTGCAGCATCCACAGCAAGATAAGGATTATCAGAATTTCCCGTACTTTCTGTGGAGACAACTTCTGCAGTGGTCCAAGCGGAGGAGGAAGAAACCCACCTTTTATAGAAAATATCCCAGTCTGTTCCTGCACCAGCATAATCAGTTACATCAGTCCACGCTATATGCACATTCCCTGCAGCATCCACAGCAAGTGAAGGAAGATAAGACTCACCTGTACTTTCGGTAGACACGACTTCTGCAGTGGTCCATGAGGAGGAAGAAGCGTCCCAGTATTTGTAGAAAATATCATAATCTGTTCCACTCCCAGCATAATCAGTTGAATCTATCCACGCTATGTGGACATTCCCTGCAGCATCCACCGCAAGCGAAGGTTCAACAGAATTTCCTGTACTTTCTGTGGAGACAACTTCTGTAATGGACCATTTCCAAGTAAATCTATCAAAGGAATCTATAGTGTATTGATCATATTCTCCCTCTACTAGAGCTTTTGTGCTATTTATTTTAAGAATTGAAGTACTTATTAAAAAACCAATTATTAGCAAACCTAAGCTTATAGAGAGTTTCATTTTTTTCTTTTTCATAATATCAACCTTTTTTTTAATTATCAATTTAATTAAGTTTTAATGTATTTTTCGAATTACTACTAATAGCTGTTTAAAATAAAAA
>JAGLXK010000535.1 GCA_023132955.1 Candidatus Heimdallarchaeota archaeon | reverse complement strand
AGAAAGTTTTTAAAATGTGAAATGAAGAAATGGAATAGGTACAGAGGAATTAGGATGGATCGCGAAATTCGCTAAAAAGAAACTCTTTTTTAAATACCCTTATAGCGTGCCTTATAGATTTCCGAAAAAACATTTTGGAGTAGATTACAGTGGTTAATGAGAAACATGTATTTGAATCAGTTAGAGCCTTGCCTTCATTTTCTGAAGAAGAAGAGAAAGTACTAGACTTCTGGGAGAAAAATGAGGTTTTTGACAAATTACGAGAAATGAGAAAGGGAGGTCCCCTATTCAGATGGCTAGAAGGTCCCCCTACAGCAAATGGTCTCCCTCACATAGGTCATGCTTTAACTAGAGCTATCAAAGATGTATTCCTTCGACATAAATCAATGCACGGATTTAAAGTTGTACCTTGGGTTGCAGGATGGGATTGTCATGGACTCCCAGTCGAATTAGAAGTAGAAAAAACCCTTGGATTTTCAGATAAGAGTCAAATTGAAGAATTTGGAATGGTAAACTTCAATGCAGAGTGCAGAAAATCTGTCTTCAAATATGTTAAAGAATGGCAAGATATGTCCAAACGAATAGGTTTCTGGCTTGATTTTGAGAACAGATATTCAACTATGGATGAAAACTATGTTGAAAGCGTGTGGTGGTCATTGAAGGAGATTCACAAAAAAGGATTGTTATATTTAGGGTATAAGGTGGTTCCATATTGCCCTAGATGTGGAACACCATTGTCTTCCCACGAAGTAGGGCAAGGAATGATGGAAACAACAGACCCCTCAGTTCATGTGAAATTCAAGTCACTGGACTTTGAAGATACATACTATTTAGCCTGGACAACAACACCATGGACTCTAATATCAAATGTATGTTTAACAGTGCATCCAGATATTGATTACGTTCAAGTAGAGCATAATGGAGAAAAATTAATTCTGGCCGAAAGCAAAGTAGAAGAACTTCTAGATGATTATACTGTTCTGCAGAAACTTAAAGGAAAAGATCTGGAATTCAAGAAGTATGAACAACTCTTCCCCTTCATAGTTCCTGAAGAAGAGGCATTCTATGTAACTCTCGCCAATTATGTAACAACCGAAGAGGGAACAGGAATAGTTCATTCAGCTCCAGCTTTTGGAGAAGATGACGCTGAAATTGGAAAGAAATACGGACTACCGGCTATGAATCCGGTTCTTGAAGATGGTAGTTTCTCAGAGGAGATTACAGATTTTGCAGGATTATTCGTCAAAACAGCAGATCCCAAGATAATGGATAATCTAAAGGAAAGAGGATTACTTTTCAAAAAGGGAGTGTATAAGCACACTTATCCCTTCTGTTATCGTTGTGATGGTCCTCTTCTTTATTATTCTACAGAAACTTGGTACATTGAGATGTCTAAGATGCGTGATAGGTTAGTAGCTAATAACAAACAAGTAAAATGGCAACCTGCACACCTTAAGACAGGAAGGTTTGGTAATTTCATAGAAGAAGTAAGAGATTGGGCTTTATCACGTAACAGATTTTGGGGAACTCCACTTCCAATTTGGTTATGTGAAAACAATCATAGAACAGTGGTAGGAAGTAGAAAAGAACTAGAAGATTTATATGGGAAGCCTTTAGCTGAAGATTTTAGTCTGCACAGACCATGGGTTGACGAAATTACTTTTGATTGTCCTGAATGTCAGAAGATCTGCAAGAGAGTACCCTATGTTATAGATTGTTGGTATGATGCGGGAAGTGCACTTTTTGCACAATATCATTACCCTTTTGAAAATAAGGATTTGTTCAATGAAAATTTTCCATATGATTTCATAACAGAAGCAATTGATCAGACAAGAGGATGGTTTTACACTTCACTGGCCATAAGTACAGTCTTATTTGACAAACCCGCGTATATGAATTGTTTAACTATGGGTCACACTCTTGATGGAAAGGGAAAGAAAATGAGTAAAAGTAAGGGAAATATGATTGTTGCAGGGGATGTTATACCAAAGTATGGTGCAGATGCAGTTAGATGGTTTCTTTATTCATATCCTACATGGAATAGTGTAAGAGTTGTTCCTGAACAGATATATGAATCGATGAAAAAATTCATCCTTACGTTATGGAATAGTTACAGTTTCTTTGTATCTAATGCTAATGTAGATAACTTTAATCCTACAACATTCGAGGTTCCCTTAAAGGAAAGACCAGAACTTGATAAATGGTTAATGAGCGAAGTTAATTATCTGACAAAATCCATAGATGATGCTCTTGAAAACATGACTGTTCATATAGCAGTACAAGCGTTTGAAAAATTTGTAATAGACAAATTCAGTAACTGGTATCTTAGACAATCTCGTCGTCGGTTTTGGAAAAACGGGCTTGATAAGGACAAAAAATCAGCATATGTAACAACCTATGAAGTACTTGTTAAATTATCTAAACTATTAGCTCCTTTCATTCCATTTATAGCAGAACAATTACATCAAAATCTTGTTAAACGATTAGACTCTGAGGTACCATTAAGCGTGCATTTTCTATCCTATCCATTTCTAAATAAGAAAGAAGTAGATCCCAACCTTTCAAGAGACATGAACAAAGTTCTTTCACTCGTAATTGCTGGAAGAAGTATACGTTCCTCAGCAAATATAAAACTAAGACAACCTCTTTCAGAGCTTATATTAATATCTCCACTTGGAAAAAAGGATTTGATAGAAAAATATGAAACTGTATTCAAAGAAGAACTAAATGTGAAGAAGATAACACTGAGTAAGAGTTCTGAAGAATTAGTGAATTATATAATAAAACCCAATTTCAAGGTTTTAGCTCCAAAAGTAAAATCTGCAGTAAAAGGCATAGGAGCACAATTGGAAAAATTAGATTCCAATCAATCGAGAGAATATGTAGAATTGTTAGCTAAAGGGGATTCAATTGTATTAAGTGTAGAGGGAACTGAATTTCAGCTCTCTCCAGAAGATTTAGAATACAGAATAGAGGTTCAGGAAGGTTTTGCAGGTGAAGAAGCAGAAGGTTATTTGTTACTTTTCAATTTAACAATAACTAATGAACTAAAGCAAGAAGGATACGTAAGGGATATAATAAGACGTGTTCAAACAATGAGAAAAGAATTGGATTTGGAATATACACAACAAATTGTTCTATCCATAGAAACTGACGAATTTGGTTTAGAAGCTATTACAAAACATGAAGAATATTTCAAAGAAGAAACACTAAGTAAGAACTTGCAATTCAAAAAACCATCAGAAGGACATTTCAAAGAATGGGAATTTGATGAGTTTAAAGTAACAATTGGTATAGAACCTCTCTAATTCTTTCTCCCCTTCACACATTTTTTCTAATATAAACTCAGTAAGAGTAATAAATAAAAACTTTGAAGTTTAACCTACATGTGGCGATGATTTAACCGTCCCAGACTGAAATGTGATGTTCTCACGACGATATGAGCCACTATAATTTTTTCTTAATCTAAATACGTTAGACTTGAATATAAAAGTTAATTAGTTCTTTGAAATTCGGATAATTGTGAACAATCAAGATACCAATTTTACAGAAATACTTTATCATCAACCAGGCCATCTTAGAGGTGTTAATATCATCAGGGAAGTTGATGGATACTTGCTAACTGGAGGGCAAGATGGGAGAATCTGCATATGGGATCTTAATTTAGAAAGAGAACTTGGGTGTATTTTTGCACATAAAGCAGCTATTACAGACATTCAGAAATTAGAAAATATGGACTTAATAATTTCTACAGCTTGGGAACTAGATTTGAAAGCATGGTCATTAATTGATTTTAGCAAAATTGAAAGACCAAAAGCTCACATATCCTCTATTATCGGAGCTAAACCTTTGAAGGGATTCATCATAACTGCAGGAAGAGATGAGCAACTAAGGAAATGGATAATTAAGGATGGCAAATTCAAACTTCTTTCGAAGACAAAAATTGTTACAATGAGTCAAATTCTCCTCTTAGATAACCGATTATTGATTTCGTGTCAAGAAGGAGACAAATTTATTTTTGATGTTGAAAGTTTTAAAGAAGGAAGAGCATTTTTCATTAAAGACTCAAAAGTTGTTAAAGCTATTAGAAAAGCATCCAAATATCTGAAGGATTTTGAGAAAAAAGATCCTTATGCTTTGCTTTTTCAGATTTCTAGGAGAAATGGGTTTCCTGCAATAGTTAGTACGATTACTGAAGATAGCATCATTCTAGGACATGAATTCGGATTTGTTTCTATCTGGAAAAAAGATAGTTTAAAAATATCAAAAGTTTTCTTTGTTCATGGAAAGCACATTACAGGATTAGAAATAATAAACGACATTCTGTACACTACTTCATTAGATTCAACAATCTCTATGTTCAATATTGAATCATCAAAAATCATCAAATCAATTAACCTTACATCAAAACCCTTTTCACTATTAAAGACATCAAATAGCGATTTTGTGGTAGGTCTAGAGACTGGCGAGTTAATAATTTTTGACACACAACTTGAAAAAAAGGGACATCATAAGGAAATAAGTCTAATAACAGGAACAGCAATAACTCCTGATAATCTTGCTTTTGCTCTAAATTCAGGACATATCGTTTTATTAAATAACGAGGACTTAGAAATAACAAGGAAAAAGAGGATACATGACAAGAACGTTCTAGGTCTTTTTTATTACAATAACAAAATAATCTCCATTGGGGAAGATAAGAGAGTAGTCATTCTAGATGGTGATTTGAAAATAATTAAGGAAATTGATTTTAAGCATAGAATTACCAATCCTCGCCAAATTAAGCACTATATTTCCCTAACTCCTAACCATGTATTAGATCTCCGAAAAGACGAGATAATTAAAGGTGAAATTTCACAAGAAACAGATGATGAAATAGAGAGAATTTACCCCATAGACTTTGAATTAATAAAAGGAGATATAAGAATCAAAATAAAAAATCAAATTCTTCAAGAATTAAAAGAAAAAGAACTAGATTCTTTGTACAAAGGTAAAATAATGAATTCTCTAAGAAAGCTTTCGAAAGCAAAAGAGAAAACATTTTACAAACAACAAACTAAAAATGTAATTCTTTCCGAGAAATTAAAATTCTCTAAAGATAAGTAGATTCAAAAAATAATCTTGCACTACTTACTTTTTTCATATTTCTCAAAAACAACATCTGAGGAATCTAGCCAACCTGAACGTAATATAGGATCAGAATAATCCTCAATGTAAATGACTTTTCGTATACCAGCATTAATTATCGCCATTGTACAGTTTCCACAAGGTCTTGTTGTGGAATAAAGTGTTGTTCCTTCAGAGCTAATTCCAGCTGTAGCTGCTTGTATTATTGCGTTTAACTCAGCATGAACTGCTGGACACACCTCATTTTTTTCACCAGACTTTTCGTATAATTTAGTACAGGTTTCTATTGTGCAATGAACAATTCCACGAGGAACTCCATTATAACCTGTAGAAATAATTTGGTGCTTATCATTGACAAGAACTGCCCCCACTTGTCGTCTAATGCATGAAGATCTAGTTTTAGCAATTTCTGCTATCTCCATAAAATATTCATCCCATGAAGGTCTATTCAGTTCCTTAATCAAAGAATCATCGGTATTCTTCATTCTAAGCTAAATCTGAAGTCGGATTTAATCAATATTGTTGTCTTGGTTTATGACTGTGTAAGATATTTCTTAGCTTTGTTAATTACTCCACTTACATAAATCGGATGAAGAATTACATCTAAACCATCTACTTCTGTAATAAGAGCTAAAACTGTAAGTAAAGATGAAAGAGAATCATGAGAGCACCTAATGATTCCACTCTTTTTCTTTTCATCAAAATGCTCAAAATATAGACCAGCGCTTGAAGATCCAGAAATACCAAAAACATTTTGATAGGTTTGCCAAACCTTGGTTTTAATTAAATTCATACTGACACATGATTCATCAGTTATAACATTAACAACAACGTATCTATCTCTAGTAATAATTACCAACTATATACCCTCCTTCACCCCATCAAAAATAGACGAACCATGTAGTTTTATAATATTTGAAATTAAGGCAGAAAATTGATTTTCAAAAACAGCTTTCTTGGTTTGATTATATGAAACACCTAATAATTCTCCTAAAAATCTCATCTGAGAACCATTACGTAGATGTAATGGGGATTTTGGATTCATTGAAAATATGAAGGGAATGCGATTTTGAATTAGTAATTTCATCAACTTCTTGCCGTTTCTTAATGATTGACTAAATTCTTTATCACCACCTGAAGTTAACAGAAAGGCTAAAGATAATTCCACAAATTTATTGTTTTGTTTTATAAGAGAACAAAGTGCGGCATCAATTGAAGAAATGTTTGCACTAAGGTTTACCGCGATAAAATCAATTCTTCTGTCATGAGCTGCCCATTTCAGTATATTTTTCGTTTCTGAAAGAATACCTATTAATTCATATTGAAAGCGTATTTTTGGTAGATTCCTTTTTATTTCATCTATATTTTTACCAGATACGTTCTTTCTTGTCACAATGATGTGTTGATTTGAGTCCATATCTGATAAATGGTTTCGAAGAACAGTTATAGCTTGTTCCAAATTGTAACTTGTATTGCAGTACAAATTGTACATGTGAGCTGGAGAGACTAAAGAAAACTTTGAAATACTGGCATCATCAATCAATTTGTTTCTTTCATCGATTGTTAGGTTATCAACCGCCATAATAGGTATCTTGGTTATGTTAGCAATTTCGATAAAATCTAGTATTGTGGAACCGCCAATCAAGGACACATTGCTTTCAAAAGATAGCTGAACTTTATTGACATAATTCTCTCTGTTTGACATGCTTATTTTCACTTTCAACTAAGCTTTAGTTTCTTACTTTCTTCAAAAATCTTCCTTCTTAGTAGTTAGTACTCACAGCTCATAAACTTACTAATATACTTCAATAGATAGAATGTATAAAGGAAAAAATACTCTAACATCTATCTCTCAAAAGAAAGATTTTATTGCAGTAATAAAATCAGAAAGCCAAAAGTTAATAAACTGTTTAGGTTATGAAACCTCGTCATAAAGCTTTATTATACACAACCTGCCAAAATGGAGAAAACAGAATAGGAGTCAAATTCAAATGGGTTTATATGAAAGAATTTGGAAAGATGAAAAAAACAGAACACTTCTCATTGGTTCAATAATTGCATTAGCAGTTTTAATATTAGCTTTTATTTTCTCAGGTTGGAATCAAAATAGTGCTCCAAGCTGGTTAAAGGGATTATATTTGGAAGATCCAACAGAAACATACAACGTTGGTTTGACAATCCTAGTTGGCATTTTTGTTTCAATTTTCTACTTCTTCCTAATGTTAGCTCTAGCAACTCTTAGGGAAATCAGAGCTGGTTTACCGTCTTGGGGTTCATTCGTTAGTTCTTCCGTAACTGCCATATTGATTACTTGGATAGTTACTTCAATTAAACCAGGATTAGCTCAAGAAACCAATTACACTTCAGCAATGCAATGGACAATTTTTGGAATGCTCATTTTGACAATCATTCTCTCAATTGTATATATTTTCTTCACAGAATCTCCTGATGAAGAAGAGAAAAAGAAGTAGCTAAGGGATAAATTCCCTTCATTTTATTAACTGGAACTAACTTCGGAGATTAATTCTTCTAAAGCCTTAGAACCAGCTTTTAAAACTTTCATGTTAATTTGATATGATGCTTCAGAAATAGTATTCCCACGGACTGCTTTTCTTACACGCCTACCTTTGCGTGGAACCTTATATCCGACACCGCCCTTTAATAGGTATTTTCTTCTACTAGCACCATCAATGCTTGCTCTGTGGGGGAATCCATCTCTATCGCTCCCACCAGTGATTGTAAATTCCCAAGAAGGCAAACCAATTAAATTCCCTTCAACTTTAGCTCCAAGTTTTAAGCCAATCAGGGAATTTGCCTGAGCATCTCTAACGATTTTGGTGTGGCATTTACCTTTTTGATCTCCTATATTTAATTTAAACTCAAGTTGTCCTGCTTTTTGTGACATTTTTTTCACTCCATGATTAAGGAATTGTTGTATCTTATTACTAAATTATTAGCCAAACGTGATGTTTTTAACAGTTTTCATCATTAACTTATTTATTTATGTACTTTAAAAGGAATTTTCATTCGAATTTTCTCACATTTTTGCTACTTTGAGTTACCAAAAAATGAGTAGGAAAGTTCAGCCAAATTTAAATACTCAATAGTTAAGTTATATCCAGACTGCCCTAGGGTGTTATTATGGCTCCGAAACCTATTAACATTACAACTAGTACTGAAGCTTCTCTTCCAAGGTGTCCTGACTGCAACTCATTGAAACTTACATTTGATGCCACTAGAGGCGAGGTGAGCTGTGGTAGCTGTGGGTTAGTAGTTGAAGATTCTTATATTGATCAAACTGCTGAATGGAGAGCTTATTCCAAAGAACAACATGTCAAAAGAGCTAGAACAGGAACTCCAAAAAATCTTCTTACTTATGATCATTATGGAACACTGATAGATTATTCAAACAAAGATATTTTTGGAAATTCTATATCTCCAGAAAAAGCTAGCCAGATGTTTAGATTACGTACTTTACAACGTAGGGCAGTTTTGCAATATGGAACTGAAAGAAATCTGCTTAGAGCCTTGAACGAAATTAAACGAATAAGTAGTCAACTAAATCTAACAGTTAAGGTTCGAGAAACAGCAGCAATGATTTATAGAAAGATTCTGAAAACTGGTTTAGTTAGAGGGAGATCTACTGAAGCTCTTGTATCAGCAGCACTATATCTTTCTTGCAGACTACATAAACAACCTGAGACATTGGAAGATGTTGCAGATAAAACCAGATTAAGTAAGAAAAAGCTGGCAAAGAACTTCCGACTTCTTCTAAAGCATTTAGACTTGAAAATGCCTCTAGCAAGTCCTGAAAGTAGTATCGCTAAGTCCGCATCAGTTCTTAATTTCTCAACTAAAATACTTAATGATGCCCAAATAATTCTTACTAAAGCGAAAGCTGCTAAAATTACAGCTGGAAAAAATCCTAATTCTCTTGCTGCAGCTGCATTATATATTGCCGCATTGCAAAATAAAACAAAGTGCCCTCAG
The DNA here is from genome assembly GCA_023132955.1 of Candidatus Heimdallarchaeota archaeon. Classification (GTDB taxonomy): domain Archaea; phylum Asgardarchaeota; class Heimdallarchaeia; order Heimdallarchaeales; family Heimdallarchaeaceae; genus UBA460. Next base: position 43,836 of record JAGLXK010000535.1, on the reverse strand, counting down.
AATGAAATTGCTAAAACATGTCAAATTACTGAGGTGACATTGAGAAATAGATACAAAGAATTTATTCGAGTGCTTAATCTGAAGGTTAGTTTAAACTAACCTGTTTTAATCACTTTTTCAATTGTGATTCCAGTTACTTCAGCAATTGAACTTAAACTAGTTTCAATTTCATCTACTTCTACTGTCAAATCCTTTTCTTGCAAAAAACCTTCCCAGAAACACCTGTTTTCAACTAGACATAACCCGGTACTATAAACTACCTTTGTAGATATTTTTGAGATGTTATTCATAATTTTTGCGACGATTTCAGGAGTCAGCGGAAAAATTTGAATACTCAGTTTAAAGACATCAGAAGCCACTGGAAAGAAGTAAATTGCACGGGCATTCATAGAATAAATACTTAGTATGTTATTTGTCTCTGAGACTTCCGAGAGAGTACTTAAAATTTCTTTTTCAATTGCTACATCCTCTACAGAATTGTAAATTGTTGAATGGGTTAATTCTTCCATATAGTTTCACCAGGCTATAGTTTTTGGATATCGTTCTATCCTTCTACCATATATAAATCAATAGTTTTTGCATTTAAACTCTTTCATAGAAAAAGCCTAATAAAAACCTAGAAAAGCTATAGTAATGGAAATTCATTTTGTAACTCACAATTCTTCAAAATACGAAGAAGCTTCGAGTATTGCTAAAGAGTACAACTTGTTAGTCAAATGGTATGATCACGAATATGAAGAACCTCAAGAAGATTCGCTTGAAATTATAGCACGAAAAAGCTGTTCTAGAGTAATTCAAGAGAAACCTGAACTAGAAGCACTTAATTTCTTTCTTGAAGATGCAGGGTTGTTCATAGAAGCTCTGAATGGTTTTCCTGGCCCATATTCCGCATATGTGTTTAAAACAATAAGTAATGATGGAATACTAAAGCTAATGGAGGGTAAAGAAAATAGGAGAGCATATTTTAAATCAGTGATAGCGTTTCACAATGGAAAGTCTATAGAGACCTTTACAGGAATAACAAGGGGTTCAATAATTCTCTCTACTATCGGTGACAAAGGATTTGGATTTGATCCAATTTTTAAACCAGAAGACAATGAACAAACTTTTGCTGAAATGACACTAGCAACCAAGAATTTATATTCTCACCGCCAAAAGTCACTTCGAATATTATTCACCTCCTTAACAGCCTTCGCAAAGCAATAAACTGGTGAAATTAATGGCAAGAATGCACGCAAGAAAAAGAGGACAGGCGAGTTCAACTCGACCTTATAGGAATCAACCCCCAGAATGGATGCCTTACGATAAGGATTTCGTAGTTAAGAAAATTGAAGAACTTCGAAGACAAGGCCAATCTTCGGCAATGATTGGAGTAATCCTACGAGACCAATATGGAATTCCCAATGTAAAGGAAGTTTTTGGCACAAAAATGAGCAAAATTGTAGAAGATTTGAATTTAAAGCCAAAATATCCTGAAGATTTAGTTAATCTTGTTAGACAAGCTTCTCATCTAAGAAAACATTTAGAAGAAAATAAGAAGGATCTTCACAGTAGAAGGGGATTACAATTAATCGAATCAAAGATTCGAAGGTTGGTTAAATTCTATAAGAAGAAGGGTATTTTTCCAACAAAATGGAAATATGATCCAAAAACTGCTGGTCTTTTACTCTAAGTTACGATATTCTTTTATCTTTTATCTTTATTTTATTTTGTAGGATATTGGTAACTAGTGTCATCTATAGAAGTTCCCTATGAGAAAATTCAAGACCTTAAGGACGAGGCAGGCAAAATTTCTGAGTTGCTTAAAGGTTTAGAAGAAAATCTTGTAATAATCTGCAAGGTTAACCCTGATAATTTATGTGCATCTGGTATTCTGGTCTCCTGTTTAAGAGAAATAGATTTGGGGTGTCATATAATCTTTATTGATAACAACTCAGATTTGGATGAGCGAATTAAGAAAATCAACTATTTAACATACATATTTATTGGTTTTCAGATAAAAGAGTTACCTAGTAAACTTCTCAAAGATGAAGCAAAAAATATTATCATAATAGGTAACAAGATCACAATTGATAAGAGATTAAAGCTGTCCTGGGATACTATCTTAACACTTTCATTGGAGGAATTAGAAATTCCAGTTATGGCCTTATCAAATGCAGGACTAGCATACTTCATTGCAAAAGAGTTTACAGAAGATTATTCAAAATTCTCAGGATTAGCTGTAGTAGGTGGTTTAGCAAACAAGCAAGTTGACTCAAAGAGCCAGGAGTTGATTGGTATAAACAGATTTATTCTAGATGAGGGGAACGAAGAGGGGATACTTGAAGAATCAAAGGGAACAAGAATATCAGGTAGAGAGAGTCTTCCCATTCATTTAGCTTTGAAATATTCAATCAACCCATATTTTCCAGGGTTAACTGGAAATGAAGAAGCTTGTACATCATTCGTGTCTAAACTGAAGATTCCAATGAAAAAAGATGGTAATTGGAGAACATTTTCATCGCTTACAACAAATGAAACTAAGAAATTGTATGATAGATTGATTGCTCTTCTGGTAGAAGGAAACTCCCAATTCAGGACAGAATTGTTATTCGGCACCAACTATATAATTCTTACAGAAACAAGTAAAAGCCAAACAAGAGATGCAGAAGAGTATTTATGGCTGTTAGAAGGAGCATGTCAAATAAAAAAATATGGCTTAGCTCTTGCAGTTATTTTAGGAGACAGAACCAATTTATATGATGAGCTTAAACGAAAAATGGAAAATTATCACGGAAAAGCAGCACAAATAATTGAAAAAATTACTCAAGACTCAAAAATTGTTGAAAATAAAGAATATTATAGGATCATAAGAAATCAAGATGTTCTTGATTTAGAATCAGCCCCTCTTGTGATGAAAGCTCTTGTTGAGAGTAATATCATATCGATAGAAATACCGCTTCTTCTTCACATAAAAGAGGCAAATATGAACTATTTGTATATGCATGATTCACCAACACAGATTCAAAAAGGATTCCGAATATATCACTTCTTTGAGGATTTAGTTAAAGAAAAGACTATTGTTGAATCATGCTTCAAAGGAGAAAACGAGTTTTTCAGATTAGCACTCTCTGATGAAGAGTATCTTGTTGTTCTTGAAGAGTTTGAAAAAGCACTAAAGAAACATCATGAAGGCACAAAAGCAGAAGCTAATTCAAAAGAGAAGGATGACGATAAATGATTTCACATGAATCTAGCTTTACGATGGTTATTGAATGTAAAAATAATGATATGGCAAATATTATTGCTAAAAGTTTGGAACCTGAAAATAAGCAAGTGGATGACAAGACAACGATAACTATGGAAATTGATGAGAACAAATTGATTCTAAAGCTTAAATCCTCATCCCCGATTTCAACTTTAAGAAATACAGTAGATGACATAATTAGCACAATTAGTACTATTGAATCAGTTTACAAGAGCGTGAAAAGCTGATATTAAGCTAATTCTATAGACCCATTTTCTCTAGTTTTAAAGTTTATAATCAAACATAATATTTAAAACTCAATTAAAGAAGAAGAAAAACAACAGATTAGAGGTTAAACCATTGTCATCATCTCGAAGACCAATACGAAAAATTAAAGGAAAAACAAAAGTAGTAGACAAATGGAAAGAAAAATCTTGGTACGAAGTAACTGCCGCAAGTTATATTGTTGATAAATCCTTAGGAGAAACTCCTGCAAGTGAACCTGAAAAGCTAATTAATAGAGTGATTGAGATGGCTAGACTTGGAGTTGCTGAGGACATCTATTATGATATAAATCTAAAAATCAGATTTCGAATTACAAGTGTTGAAGGTAATATTTGCACAACAGAATTTGATGGCCATGAAATTGCTAAAGAACAAATCAGATCTCAAATAAGAAGAAATCGGTCTAAGGTTGAAGCAATACAGAATGTTGTTACAAAAGATAAAGCAAGATTAAGAGTTTCATCTATTGTTATCACACCCATTAGATGTGGAGCAAGCACTCAAAAAGTTATTAGAAAAGCAATTGAAGATTTAGTAAGAACAACAGCTAGAGCCCAAATATTTGTGGAATTTACTCAAAACATGATAAATGGAACAATTGCTGGAGAGATGAAAAAAATCGTTGGGAAAATATACCCAATAGTTATGGTGGATATCAGAAAAAGCAAGGTATTATTGCTACCAGGTACCACTGTATCAACTCACCAAACCGCTGAAACTACTGTAACAGCTTAGAAGATTTATTCTTCCACTTCTTTTTATTTTCAATTTAACTCTATTTTATAGCTGATACAATCTTTATTATGTCATTATTTTGTAACTCGTAATCAGCTCCTACTCGTCTACCAGATGGTGCTAATGTGCCATGAATAAAATTCTTTGCAAAGTCTGTATGTACTTTTCCCGCAAACTCTTTAGCAGTTGTACCTTGGGGGACAAGATAAGCATCAGGAAGTACGTTTCCTGATTTATCGGTAAATTTGGTAGTATCTTCAACAGGAAAGACCACAATCATGTTAAACAAGTTGAAAACAACGTGAGACAGTATCTCTTGTATTCCAGAAGAACCATATTTTTGAAGCAGATCAGTATTAATTCTTTCAAGAAGCTGTACCTTTTTCTCTCCCAGTTTTTCTTGATTCAAGATTTTAAATCCAGGATCACCAGGAGAGTAAGAAATAGTTGCATTTTCCTGTTCAGTTCGTAGAAAAACCTCTGCAAGTGCTGAAGCTGGAAAAATGTCCTCATCTAGTTCTTCCTTCATCTTAAGGAAATTTTTGTTGGATGTAGGTTGATCAATTTTGTTTGCAACAATTATAATTGGTTTGGATTTTCTTCTTATCGTCGTAATTAGGTCATCTAGTTTGTTGTCCCAAGTATTAACATCATCGTCAATTAAACCAATTTCTCTAATAGATGCTTCAATCGTATGTTTTTTTATAGCCAGCCCCGTTAGCTTTTCGTGCAATAGAAATGAAAAGCTTATTTTTTCAGCGGAAGCCTTCTTTTTCATTGTCACATAATCTCTATTAACAATAGCTTTTATCCAAGCATCAATTTCCTCCTCCAAGAATTTTACATCATCTAATGGGTTCCAAGATCCTTTGTCCACTTGATTTCCTTCAGCATCCAAAGAACCACTTGTATCAACTACATGAAGAAGAACATCAGCTTGTCTTAATTCATCTAAGAACTTGTTACCTAAACCCCTTCCTTCAGAAGCTCCAGGAACTAGTCCTGCTACATCTAAAAACTGAACGGGGAGATATCTAATTCCATCCTTACATAGAGAGTTTTTTGGATTATCTTCAACTCCTAAATCTTTACAGACACAAGGACTTCTTACATAAGCTGTTCCTCTGTTTGGATCTACGGTTGTAAATGGATAATCCCCTACTTTAGCATTAACCATTGTAAGGGCATTAAGAAATGTACTTTTTCCACAACTAGGTTTACCAACTATTCCAACTAACATTAGTACTTCAGTTACTTCTAAAAATAAAGACTTTTTGTATAAGAAGCATTTTTTGAATAAACCGGCAATATAATACATAATCTCAATCTTTTTTAGGGTACCAAAGTTCAGTGAATCATGTCTGAAAGAAAAGAATCCAGAGATGATGGGGACGATAAAGAGGATTTCCAAAGTCACTTTCCAGTTCTATATAGAGAGATAATGGAAGGAGAGGACAAAATTCAAGAAGATGAAATAAGAACACCTGCTGGATCCAAGAAAGCAAGAAAATTCAAAGGCCACACACCTGGTGTAATAGATTTTATATGTCGTTGTTCCACTGAAGAAGAAGCTTTAGAAATTATAGAATACATGTTTAAGAAAGGCGATGTTTCAGAAGGTCATACAAATGAGTTAAAAAAGCAATTAAAAGAAAAAGGTTTAGAGTTTTTTGGTGAACATCGAAAGCCAGGTTATTATGAAAAAGCTTGAAAAAAAAGAGAGAAAGATATTATTCTTTCTTATAAGCGATTTCTCCATCTATTAATACGAGTATATTTTCTGCAAAGAAATTCTCCAAAGGATGATCAGACCAAATAACTAAATCTGCATCTTTTCCAATATCAAGACTTCCTAAACGATCACTTATTCCAATCATTTCTGCTGCATTAATTGTAATGGCTTTTAATGCTTCATTAACAGGAAGTCCTTCCTTAATAGCCATGCAAGGGAGTATCTGGAAATGCTTAAGGCGAGTAAAGGAATCACTTTGGATTGAGATTTTGACACCAGCTTTCCACAATTTAGCCGGAGTTTCAAAACTAATATTACGAAGTTCAACTTTTTCAAAACCGACAAGAGAAGGTCCTACAGAAACAGGAACACCTTTCTTTGCAATATAGTCAGCAATTTTATGTCCTTCAGTAGCATGAACAAGCATGAGATCTATATCAAATTCTTCAGCTAAACGAATGGCAGTTACTATATCGTTTGCTTGATGACAATGAAAATTCAAGGGTATTTCCTTTTTCAAAACCTTTAGGAGCATTTCATTGTTTAAATCTCTATCTGGTTCTGAAGGTATCTTATCTAATTCCTCTTTTTTTTCTGCCTGCTTTTTCTTTAGTTTGTATTCTTCCCATTTCTTTCCGTAGTTCTGAGCATCTACAAAGGCTTTCCTGAACACAGCAGCTGTCCCCATCCTTGTTGAGGGTAGTTTCTTATCATCTCCATAAACTCTTTTTGGATTTTCTCCTAGAGCTGCTTTCATAGAAGATGGTGTTTTAACTATCATATCATCTACTATCTTACTCTTACAGTATGTTTTGATTATAGTATCAGTTCCACCAATAACATTACCACTTCCAGGTCCTGTTTGAATTGTTGTAACTCCACCAATTCTGGCTTCTTCTAAACCAGGATCTTCAGGATTAATTGCGTCTAATGCTCTAACATGGGCTGTGTTTGGGTCTGTCATTTCATTTCCATCAAATCCTGCCCAACCAATACTACCATCAAACAAACCTTGGTGAGTATGAGTATCTATGAATCCTGGGAAAACATGTTTTCCTTCTGCATCAATTATTTCATAGCCTTCAGGTATAGAAGTATCTCCTTCCAAAATACTCTCTATTTTACCATCTTTGATTAAAATAGTACCCTTATCTATAATTTTTTCATCTTTATTTACAGTATAAATCTTACCATTAACAATTGCATAATTCATCTTAATTTTCTTCTTTCAAAGGAATTTTTAAACTGATTCATTCGTATGTAGCTTTCCTAACCTCAAAGAGAGGAGGGTTTAAAAATTAAATTATCTGTTTACCCTCAGTGAATATTATGACAACAGATCTAACAGATAGACTGAAAGAATTTGGTAAAGAAATGAAAGATTGGGATAAAAAGAAGACAAGTGTCTCTGGAGTAACCATCGTTAAACTACCTACAAAAGGTGATGATGCTAACTTTGGTTTAGAAATTATTCCTGCCAGAGAAGATGGAACTCCACTCAAGCGTAAAGGATTATTTGTTACATCACTTGAACAATGGGAAGCGTTTAAAGAAATTTTTACTAATCCTAAAGCTTTTGATCTTATTCAAAGTATTAACAATTTACGAGCTCCAAGAGCAGCAACTCCTGAAGAAGCAGAAGGAGAAGTTTTCGAAGTTTAACCACTTCACTAAAGGTGACAATAAAGGATGAAGGTTGTTATATTAGCAGCAGGTGAAGGCATTAGATTAAAACCTTTAACCGATTCAAATCCAAAACCATTGTTAAAGGTTTTAGGAGAACCAATCTTAAAGAGATCAATTAATGGGTTTCTTAAATTTGGAATCAATTCATTCGTAATTGTCACTCACTTTATGGAAGAAAAGATTAAGGATTATTTAGCAAAGGAATTTCCGACTGTAGAATTTACTTTTCTTCATCAGGAAGAGATCAAGGGAACAGGTAACGCATTTCTTTTAGCTAAAAGCGAAATTGAAAAGGATTTTTTCATTGGTGTTAATGGTGATTGTATATACTCTGAATCCCTTCTGAAACAGACAGTAATTGCTGCAAGAAATGGTTTTATTTCCGTAGGAGGGAAGCATACTAAAGAAACAGAAAATTTCGGGATTATTATAGTAGATGAAAAAGAAAAACCTATCAAGATTATTGAAAAACCAACAAAAGAGGATGTTCCAGAGGGATATGCAAACATTGGTTTGTATTCTTTAAACAAAGATATATTCGAGATACTTGAGAATCAACACAAAAACAATGAAATTTCTTCTAGAGGAGAATACGAGATTCCAGATGCTGTAAACTTCTTACTTGCTAATAAAAAGATTCCAGCTAGTTTAGTGAAACTCAATGAGGATGATTATTGGTTTGACTTAGGTCGTCCTTGGTCTCTGTTAGAAGCAAATGAATCTCTATTATCGAAAATCGATAATTTACGTGAGGGAACAATCGAAGAAAATGTGCAAATCAAAGGTAATATTATTCTCAAAAAAGGAGCTATCCTAAGAAGTGGGACTTATATCGAAGGTCCTGCTTTCTTTGATGAAGACGCAGACATTGGACCAAACTGTTACATTCGAAAATACTCTTTCTTTGGTAAAAAATCCAGAATTGGAAATGGTTGTGAGGTTAAAAATTCAGTAATAGGCACCAATACACACGCCGCACATCTTTCCTACATAGGTGATTCAATCATTGAAGATAATTGCAATTTAGGAGCAGGAACTCTTACAGCAAATTTACGCATAGATAAAAAATCCATTCCTGTAACTGTAAAAGGAAAGAAAGAGGATAGCGGAAGGAGGAAATTAGGCGTAATAATTGGCGAGGGAGTGGAAACAGGTATTGGGGCTTTACTAATGCCTGGAGTAAAAATTGGGAGTAACTCATGGATTGGTGCAGGAACAATAGTAAAGGAGGATGTTCCTCCAGATTCAATTTATTTTGGTACTCAAAACTATACTGTAAAAAGGAAAAGAAAAGATGCAGATTAAAGAACTGAACGCAATAAAGAAAAATTGGACCCATGAGAAAATCAAAATCGGTTTAATTTATCCAAACACTTATCGAGTAGCTATGACAAGTTTGGGTGTTCAGTTACTATATTTTCTATTTAACGAAAGAGATGAGATAATCTGTGAACGAATTTTCAAACCCCTTGATTATAAAATAGCCCCTTATTCTCTGGAAAGCCAAAAGAAACTAGCGGATTTTGATATTTTAGCGATCTCGTGTCAATTTGAGCAGGATTATATCCAAGCAATTGGGCTGTTGATAAGAGGAGGAATAAATCCAGATGTTAGGCAAAGAAAAGAAGCAGATCCACTCATTATTCTTGGGGGACCATCAGTCACAGCAAATCCTTTTCCAGTCTTATTTGTGGGAGATATTTTTTTCTTAGGGGATATAGAACCAGTTAGTGAGGCATTCATATCGTCTTTAATGAATAGTAATAAAAAAGAAAGAATAGAAGCGTTAGCTTCGGTTCCAGGAATCATAGCTTATGCTCATCATTTTTCAGAAAAAGGGGAATGGATAGGAGATAATGTAAGAAGTGTTAAGCTGAAAGATATTTCTAATTCATTTTTCCCAATCAAACAAATCATACCTGAGGGTGTTAAAGGCACTAAGAATGAACCAATTTTTGGTAAAGCATACTATCTAGAAACAGATAGAGGATGTTCTGAAAGATGCAAATTCTGTTTTGTGGGTCATTGTAGATTTCCTAGAACAGCTAGAAGTTTGGACAGTCTTATTGATATAATTGACCGAGCTGGTGAAGTAAACGATTTTGAAAAAATTGTACTTTACGGAAGCGCAATTGCTCAATCCGGCAATCTTGATGATCTAATAGAATATATAGTGGCTAAGGGGTACGAAGTATCATGCTCATCATTTAGAGCAGATTATCTCACTGAAAAATTACTTAAGGCACTCAAAAAAGGAAAACAACGAACCATATCTCTTGCTCCTGAAACAGGGGATGAAAAACTCAGATTAGCTTTAAATAAAAGAATGAATGACGAAACCATTTTTTCAGCTCTTAAACTAGCTTGGGGTGCAGGTTTTAGGAAATTAAAATTATACATGATTTATGGGTTTCCTTGTGAAGGAGAGGAAATAAAGGTTGCAACAAAGAATTTTGTGAGTACAATTAGGGAAAGATATTTCCCTACAGGTCGAATAGGAATTTCTATGAATCAATTCATCACAAAGGCACACACTCCTTTTCAGTATGCCCCCATGATAGGTGTTAAGGAATCTAAAGAAGAACAAAAGTGGTACAAAAGCAATTTATACCAAATCAAAAATATTGATTTATCTCTTTATGCGCCTGAATGGTCAATAATTCAAAGGGTTTTGTCCTTACAAAATCACGAGTATTATCCTGTTATTTATCAAATTGCAAAAGGAAGAAATACAGTAGGTAGCTGGAAAAAAGCTTTAAGAGAAATTGACAGTACTCTAGATAAAGAAGCTAAATGGAAATACAATGTAAATGAATCTCTTCCTTGGGAACACATAATACACACTCTAGAAAAGAAAACACTTATTTCCTCTTATAAGAAATATCTTGAGATTATGGACTGTAAATGAAATGAACTCACACTTTCCTCAAACTATTCGAGAAGCTAAGGATTTTCAAAAAAAAATAGCAAATAAAGTTATTTTAGAAGATATGCTTTCTGAAATTACAACAATAGGAGCTTTTGATATATCTTATAAACAAGACAAAGCTTTTGCAGCTGGTATTATTATCGACAATGCAACTGAAGAAGTCCTGGAGGAAGAGGTTATTGTAAGCGAAATTCAGTTTCCATACATCCCAACCTTCTTATTTCTACGTGAAGTTCCTTCCTTCATCTCCTTACTATCAAAAATTTCAATCAAACCTGATTTAGTATTAATTGATGGTCATGGTATTGCGCATCCAAAAAACGCAGGCTCAGCTACAGTTTTTGGAGTATTAGCTAACATTCCTTCAATCGGTGTTGCAAAGAAACCTTTGAAATTCTTTGAATATAAATCATCTGAAGTCAAGTATCTAAAACAAGTTTTCTTAAATGAGAAATTTGTGGGATATAAATATCAGCCCAATACAAATTGGAATCCAGTTTTCATATCGCCAGGAAATTTGGTTTCAGTAGAATCCTCATTTACATTCATTCAGAATCTTTTCAAAAGTCGTTTCAAACTACCTGCACCACTACATAAAGCACACAATTTAGCTACACAATTTAGAATTGAACATCTAACTTAGTTGAAGGATCAACTATTCTTTTTAATTTATATCACAGATTCAATTCCTCCCCTCAAGTTTTCATTATATCCTAATTCCTAATTGTGGCAAAAAAATAAACATGTGCAAAATTCGTATTTTGAAAGCTAACTATCATTATTGTGTTACTTATTTATGGAAAACGCCCAAAATGCCGAAATTCATAAGTATCGATAGAAAATGAACTTTTTTTGTGTAGGAAGGAATAATATATACACAAAATTTCCTTTGTTCTATGAAAAACATTAGATAAAAATTGAAAAAACTTATACGGCTTGAAATTGGAATTATATACAGTTTAAAAGCATTTATGCAATTATTTAAACTTGTAGTTTATGCCTTTTGTTTTTTTGTAATTTTTCTTTGTGGAGTTAAACAAATGTTGAAACGGCTTTTAATTCAACAAATCGGTTGAACTTTACCGAATTCATTTTGAATAACTTTAAAAAGGAAACTTGTCGAATGTTGATTAACCAAGCAAGGAAATGGTTAATGTGGCTGTAGCTCTTGAAAACCCAAATTTAAGTCAAAATCTTCTAACAGGTTTACCTCCTAGTGCTGTTACAATTTATAAGATAGTGATTGGCAAAGGGCCTATTACTAGTTGTGAAATAGTCGATTTATGCAGTTTAGCTCCAAGAACTGTTCGTCATGGACTAAAACTGTTAGTCAGAGCTGGTTTAATTCAAAAACTCCCTCACTTACTTGATATGAGATCATGTAAATTTTATGTTGATTAAAGCAAGAATAACTCATCTAATTGCTTTAATCATATTTATTTTTAAAAAAGTAGAAGAGGATTTTATACCTCTACATCACTCGAATGGAATAAGACATCCCTATTAATTGCTGATTTAAAGAGACCTAGAAGTAACTCATTTGAAGTTCTCACAGCTATGGGTATTGAATCTGCAGTTAGGAAAGCGAATACAGCTTCGTTATTGCCATCCAAAATCCCGCAGTAGACATCTTTCTTATCATAGTGTTTCAGTTTCAATCCTGTAAACCTTTCTGAAAGTGGTCTAAGGATAGACTGATGTCTTTTGTCAAAATATGAAACTAATGTTACTCGCTGAGCTTTTGTGTATTGCATCATTTCTTTAAGAAGATCTTCATCAACATCTGGTGTAACAAGAAGGAGTTCATAATTAGACCTCATTGCAATGTCTGTAATACTGGCTTTGATAGCTTCTTCTCCTACAATAATAGATGTATCATGTTGTCCATCAAATGAATATGATGATGCAGCACCATCAACTTGCCTTAATTCATCTTCTCTTGTATTAACAACTTGATAGAAAGTCATTGCTTTTTCCAAAAGAGAATCCATTTGAGAATCTAATATTTCATCAACATCTTTTATTACAGCCGCAACTTGAGATACTAGAGTGTTGATTTGGATTTCTTCGCCTTCTGAAATCTGTTCTATAATCTGTTCCTTTTGTTCATCTTTATAATCCTTAAGATGCTGTTTTAGTCCAGTTAGCTGCATAGCTAATTGATTTCGTTTTTCTTCTGATTTCTGCTGAAAATGATTTAAAGAATTTTGTAGTTTTTCTTTTAATTCAAGTGCCATCTTCTCTGAATCTTGTTTTGATTTGCTTAACTCTTTAATAGTATCATTTTGAATTTTATTAATAATCTGAGTTTTTTCGTTATCATGAGACTGAAAATCTTTTAGAACTTGTTCTTTAGTAGTATTTAGCTGATCTAGAGTGTTTTGCTTTAATTCTTCTGTTACCTCTGAACAGGAATCATATGAAGAGGTGGCATACACTTCTGTTTGATTTTGGAGCGTTTCCAAGAGATTCTTTGGTAGCAAATCTATCTTCTCTATAATTGTATCAGTTAGTTCATTCTTCTTTGTTCGAATGGTTGTTTCTCCTGTTATCTGAAAATGGTCCAATTTAGAACGCAACGCTTCCCTAACTTCATTTAAGGACAAAACATGTTGATCTATCAATTGCAATCCACTCTCATTCAAATCATTAGCTAAGTTTCGAACAGTATCTCTTGCATCTTGGAGAGGTGCCTCAATTTGTTTTTTTCCTTTACCCAATTTCATCATAGTAGAGCCTTCTAGACCATTTAAAGCTTCAGCGATTTTTGAAGACAAAAAGTTTGTCTGTCTGTCGATTTGTTCAACACTTCTTCTAAGCTCTTGAGTCTGTTTAATTTGGTCAGAGAAAATGTTGTTTACTTCAGAAGAGAGTTCTTCGACTACTTTTTTCGACTCTAAGTTCCATGCACTATAAGATTCTTGCCAAATTCTATTATAATTCTCGAGGAAGGATTCTTGAATTTCAGTCACATCATTAACAAGATCTTTGAGTGCATTATCCATATCTGGAGCTAGTTTTTCTAGAAATTCTTTATGATTCTCTGTATGAGAACCTAAACCATTGTTAATAATCTGTGTTAGATTTTCAAAAGAACTTTGTATTTTTTCTTCAGTTGTTTGGACTAAAGCATCACTATTATGTTTTGCTGTATGGTGGAACTGTTTTACAAAAGCATTGAGTTCTTGCACAAAAGTTTCCAACTGTGTAGAAAACAGGAAGGGCTGATCCATCACTTGAGTCAGATACCCAGTTACTTCTTGTTCTGTTTCAGTTATGAAAGCAGAAGCTGATTTTTCAGTTTGTTCGCTATGCTCAACATATTGTTGAAATAGCGCTTCGACTACTTGTTTAATTAAACCACTAACTACATGAATGTCAAAAACAGAACCTTCACCAGTTAATTCTAGAGTTCCCCCAAATTTAGTTTTCTTTTCTCTATACTCTTCCTTTGCACCTTTTAATGCAGTTATTACACCATCTAAGGAGTATAATGCGTCTTTTTCTATAATTATGTATTCTTTAAGAAAGGGGAGCATAGCAAAGTACTGAGGGGTTTTTCCTGCTGTTTTCTTCAAGAAACCCAATTCTTCCAAATTCTTAACTGATTGAATGAGGGTAAGGGGATCCAAACCTGTTACTACTAGTAATTCACCTATAGTTACTTTTCCTAACCCAAGTGTAGCAGAATACACCTTTATATCAATTTCATTAAAACCTATACGAGTTAATAGTGGGGGTAGTATATTGATTCTTGACATATTATCAGCCTTTTTTTTAACTATAATAATTAGATTTGGTTTACTACATAAATTTTATTGCAGTAAAAAAATAATTTATCTTGCTTAAAAAGAATATACAAAAGGCAACCTCGTTTTTATCACTCAATTGGTTTCCACACCATTTTTAGGACAATAAGATTGCAAAAAGCATTCGATACATTTGGGCTTTTGTGCTTTGCAGATAGCTCTGCCATGTGAGATAAGTAGATGAGTAATTTTCCCCCATTTCTCCTGTGGAATTATTTCCATCAATTCCTTTTCTATTTTGATAGGATCAATATTATTTGTCAAACCCAATCTGAAGGATATACGTTTTACGTGGGTATCAACGGCAATCCCCTCATGAATTTCAAACCAATCATTTAGAAGAACATTAGCAGTTTTCTGTCCTACACCAGTTAATTTGGTCAATTCTTGCAAGGATGTTGGGATTTTAGAATCATATTTTTTGATCAATTCTTTTGACATCTCATGAATGAATTTTGCTTTGTTTTTATATAATCCAACTTCCGAAATGGCTTGCTCAATTTCTATAATAGAGGCACTTGCAAAAGCTTGGGGGTCTGGAAAAGTGGAAAATAATTCTTTAGTAACAGAATTAACTTGTTTGTCTGTACTCTGTGCACTTAGAATAGCGGCAACTAACAGCTGATAAGGAGAAGTATAATTAGTTAATCCACCCTTAAACGTAGGATAGTATTCCTCTAGTTTTTCTAAAAGTAATATAGTTCTTTTCTTTAATGAAGTGCTCATCAAAGAAGAAGAAGAGATAGGTAATTTATATGTTTTTAAAAGACAGAAACTAAAAATCACTAGTATAACTCTTAAAATAATTAACACTTTAAAAAGGAAAATAAAAATAGCATCAATCATCTCATAAGGTTCTCATTAGTAGATTCATGGATTGATGTATTTTCACTCCCCAAATATTAAAGATAGAACTATTTTTTCTTTTTCTTATCTAAGCCACAAATTGCTGTAAATAGTGTTAGATATATCCAAGAAACATATACACAAAGAAATATCAAATAGTTTAAATAGTATCCAAGACTATAAATTATTTGTATAAAGGGGAATATAGAATGGGCGCAGGACAACGGAAAATCTTCAAAATCACACTACTTGGAGACGGAGCAGTTGGCAAGACAAGTCTTCGAAAAACCTATCTAGGTGAGGGTTTTAAAGATGGCTACTCCATGACAATTGGGGCTGACTTCGCTGTTAAACGATTAAGAATAGATGACCAAGATTTTGTTGCTCAGATTTGGGATCTCGCAGGACAACAGAGATTCTCAGCTGTTCGTGAAGTTTACTATCGCGGAACATCTGGATGTTTATTAGTTTTTGATATTTCTCGACGTTCAAGTTTTGAAAATATTCCATCTTGGATAGCAGAACTTCTAAAGAACAATAGTAATAGAGTTGTACCAATAGTTCTCATAGGCAATAAAAGCGATCTTCGAGCTACAGCTAAGGATCCAATTATGCGAGAACAATCTGAAGAGTATGCTCGCAGTCTTTCAGCTTGGTCAGGCTTTACTGTTCCTTATATCGAAACCTCTGCCAAAACTGGCGAAAATGTTGATGAAGCATTTAAGACCTTGTTAAAGAATATTGTTTTGTTTTACGAAAAATTATATGCTCAACAATAAGTAATTGCTTTTCCTTTTCTTTTGTTTGTTACTGATTATTATTGATTCGTATATTCATTGTATCCTCATCAAATTCAGCATGAAGAGAAACTGTTCCATCTTCATTTATATTTAAAATCTTCATCTGTTCTAGCTCTGAAATATACTTCTTTGTTTGTGAAAGAGAAACCCCAAGTACAAAAGACAGCTGAATTGGAGCTATTACGCCCATTCTTCTAAGAAGGTTTATGATGTTAAATCTTGGATCAGTGGTTACTATTCTTTCTAGAATATTTTTTTGTTTCATCCATTTATCCGTATCTTCTTTGATTTTCTCCATCTCATCTTCTAATTTCTTTTTTTCTACCTCAATCGCAACAACTTGGTCTGATAACTCATAAATTAACGAATCTCTTTCTTCTAGAAGTAGATTGAGCATATCTTTTTCTCTTTGAAATTCCTCTAAAACCCCAGTGTCCATCTTCTCGCCACTTTCGGTAGCATCGTTAGATTTTCTTTGAATCATCCTTCTATCATGTTGATAGGGAGATACTGAGAACATGCTTGATAAGAAATTAAACAATCGGAAGAATTCTGATTTCATCTCAGCTATTACTACGTCTGAAGAGTTTTCCAGAAGCTCACTAACATATTGTATTGCGGGATCTAGTTCTAGAGTTGATGTTTGATTTTTTTTCTTGACCTTTTCCGCTTTAGCTTCTTTTTTTCCTGGTGATTTGAGATTTTCCTTTAATTCTTCAACTTCTTCAGAAAGCTTTGATATTTCTGTAGCGATTTCTTGAAATTCATCATCATCCTCAGATTTTTTCTCATCATAGTTTTCCATCGAAATCATCTATATTTTTGCTGTTGATTCAATCTTGAAGCCTTCGGATTCAGAGGGGGTAAGATCAAAGTTTTCACTTACATAGGCTACTCCCATTAATTTTGTAATTGCAAAAGTATCTTTTATTCTGCTTCCGACAGTGCTTCTTGAAAAATAAAATACCCCCTGAGCAGCATTCATGATTATTCTTTCAGCTACAGAATCTAGCACATCTTGAGGTAATAGAAAGAAATGCACACCACCTATCTTAGTTAAAGACATTATTGTTCCCTTTAAAAACGTGATTAGAGCATTTGAATCTTCATCCAATCTATCTTCTTTCATCCATAATAAATCATCAAAAACACTAAAACATTGTTTATTCTGATTTTCTTTTACATGAAGCATTCTATCAATAATTTTCTTAACATAAGTTTTTCTTTTTACTTCAATCTTTCCTAGTTTTAGAGAAGAAGTCATTGAAGAGCTGGAAAGATTAAACATATTTTCAAAATACCAGTTCTTACCTTCGAAAGGTTTCACATCCCACTTATAAGCGTTGAATGAATTCAAAATATGAGAATACGGACGAGTACTATGAACATAGAAAATTACATTATTAGAGTTTTGAGCCCAATTCAGAAGAATTCTTTGAATAAATAATGTTGGTATCACTGTTTCTGAAGGATAACTTACCAGTATAAGAGATCCTTGAGGTAACCCTTTTCTTGAGGACATCTCCATCCCCAATTTTTGATCAAGTGATCTAATACCAGTTTGAATTAAATCACCTCTTGCATCCTTTGAGGGGTTTGACTTTCCTATACGTTCTGTCCCTCCAGATAGTGAGTTCATATCCATTGAACATTCCTCAAATAATTAGCTAAAATTGCTCTAGCTCCCGTAGTG
The DNA here is from genome assembly GCA_023132955.1 of Candidatus Heimdallarchaeota archaeon. Taxonomy (GTDB): domain Archaea; phylum Asgardarchaeota; class Heimdallarchaeia; order Heimdallarchaeales; family Heimdallarchaeaceae; genus UBA460. The sequence goes on along the minus strand of JAGLXK010000535.1, from coordinate 26,095 downwards.
CAAGTTCTAAATCAGATATAAATTCATCTTGAACCTTCTTCTCTTCTTCAACAGCAACTGGTTGGGCAGCTACTACGGGTTGAACTTCCGGAGCTGGGACGGGTTTTGCTTCAACGTCCAATATATTTCTGATTTTTTCTGCTGCCATTTTCATGGTTCTTCTAACCATTCCAAGAGCTACACCGGCATCTGTAATTAAGCACACAACAGTACTTCCACAACTTGCTACTAAAATTAAACCATCTGAAAATTCAGAGATAATTATATCTAGCACAGCTAATCCAACATTTGTACCTTGCTGTTCACTGGCCAAGTAAACTGCGCTTGCTATAGCTCCAAGAGCTTCTGTTTCAAATTCATCAAAAGCGAATCTTGAAGAATAGGCCAATGTTAACCCTGTCTTATCAGCTAATATAACGTGATTAATATTAGCATCGCTTGTTATAATTTCATGAAGTATTGTATTTATTTGATCAGCACCATACAAGCAAATCACCAAGTATTTTATGACATCTCTTAATGTCTATTTGTTGTTTAATATATTTATACTTAATGTCACTTGCATGACAAAACTAGAGAGTTTTCGAGATAGTTAAGAAAATGAATATAGAAAAAAAGGAAAAGAAGAGAGCTTCAGAGCTAAACCAGAGTGTATCAAGCAACGTTTTTAAATGAGTCGTGAAAATTAGCTCCATGGCTAAGATATCATATCCTGTAATTATACTGAATTTTAAGAATTACGATCAAACAATTGGAAACAAGGGGCTATATCTTTCCAAGATTGCAGAAGAAGTTGCTAGAGAATTAAGTGTATCAATTGTAGTTTGCCCTCAAACCGTTGATTTAAGGAAAATCGCAGAAGAGGTTGACATTCCAGTTTTAGCACAGCATGTAGATGCAAATGATTCTGGAAGTTATACAGGAAATAATCTTATCCAAGCTGTAATGGAAACAGGAGCAATTGGCTCTCTTGTTAACCATTCTGAACACAGATTAAAGTTAGCTGATATTGAGAAAATAGTTGATAAAGCAAATACCCTAGATTTTTTCACTTGTGTGTGTTCTAATAATCTTCAAACAAGCAAAGCAATAGCCGCCCTTAATCCAGTAGCGTGTGCTATGGAACCACCTGAACTAATTGGTAGCGGAGTATCAGTTACTACGCAACCAAGTTTGGTTAAAGACACTATCAAAGCTATTTCTGACATTAATTCAAACATTCAACCCTTAGTGGGAGCTGGAGTTTCGACCAATAAAGATGTTTTTGAAGCTCTGCAATTAGGAGCAAAAGGAGTTCTTTTAGCTTCAGGTTTTGTGAAGGCTAAAGACCCAAAAGAAGTACTTATAGAAATGGCAAAAGCAGTTTTGTAAATTCCAGTAAGCAAGAAAAATTTAAGAGAAATCTATTCTCTACTAGTTTCTTTTCCACATTGTTTTGTCGCCCTGTTGAATCTGAGTAAGAATCCCAGCTTCTGTCATCTGTTTTAAGGATTTGATAAATTCTTCCTTAGAAATCGGAGCATTTCCTTGCTTCAATGCAGCGAATTGACATGCAGCAAATATTGCATCTTCAAACATGAACTTAGAAGAACCATAGGATTCAAGTATGATAGCCTTATTTGGAATATCAGGTTCCTTAGCTGCAACCTTTACCTTTGGTGATTCCTTGACCTCAGTTTTGACTTCAGTTCCATCTTTGGAAAACACGACATCAGCAATTAAGTCTTTCAAACTCTTCCCTTCAGATTGTTCTCCAAAACCGTATAATTCAGCTATCCAATAAATCGAATGATTAACAAATGAATCAATAGATTCAAAATTCTCCTCATCAACGAGTTTCTCTATATATTTATACAGTTTTTCAGGAATTTTTGCTTCAAAAGATTTCATACGCTTTGCTCCTATTGAATGTATTTGACGTTAAAATATTCTTCATTCCGTTTTAAACCTTTTTTATCTAGGTATTGAAGCCTAGAGAGAAAAATGAAAAAAAAGTATTGATGATGGCGTCCTTTTATTTTTCTATCATGTGTGTGAAGAGCACATCTAAGCCGTCTCAATCAGTCATTCGCCTAATTACATTAAGAAGGAAATGGAGTATAAATTTTTCTGTAAGAGTTTAAAATTTTGTTAAGAGGTTTTACGACCACGTTTATACTGGGTGAAACCACATTTTCCACAAGTTTGACGATCTGGATGTTCAGCCATATATACTGCATCCCCACAACGTTCGCAAACCTTTTTTGTTCTAATTATCTTGTCTCCTTCAACTTTGTACCTTTTGTGTATTTCGCTCATAGTTTGCACCTATTCTTTTTTGTCTTCTCTAATTCCAGATCTCTTTAGTAAATATTCCCTTTCAACTGCAATAGCACGTTCTTGAGAATCATAAGCATGAATTATAGCGTGACTGATACCAATTCCATATTTTGCTTGCATTTTAATAAGAACAACTTGGTTTTTCGCTCTGTTAACCTCAGCTGCAACTCTACCAAGAACAGCATCTCTTGTAGGAACAGGCTCTCCTTGATGTTCTATTTCCACATCAAGTTCCACCCTATCTAGTAGTTTATTTTCTGTTTTCTTAACGATTTTAATTTTCATTGATTTTCACCATTTTCTGAATTAAGTTTTTCACTTTCTTCTTAATTTCTTCTGTGACCGTGACTACTACTAGTCCTTCATTTGGTTGTCCATATAAGACTTTTGAATTATAAGGCGATTCATATATCGCTGGAAGCACCAGTAAATCCTCTTCACCACTTATTTTTATAATGATTTTGATATCATCCTTTTTTAGAACTTTTTGAATCATGTCCCATGCTTCTAAAGTAATAGTTCCCGCAGGATTTTTTGCTTCTACCACGGTGAATTTTGACATATCGACTATTTCAGATCTATTTCTTTGAACGCGTTCATCAATAATTGCGATGTCGGGGATAAGTCCTCTGTCCAGAATGGTTTGAGTACTTACATCTCCAACTGTAATAATTTTACAATCTTCTTGACTTGCTTTTAGAACGCGAACAAAATCCTCAATTTCCTCGCCTGTACTAAGAACAATATCTAAGGGCTTTTTAAAATAATTTCTTTCATCTTCAGGTAAGATGTAGTATCCTTTATTTAAAGAAACCACTAGTTTCACCGAACTCTTAGTGCATAGTGTCCTTTCTTATTAATTTTCATTCTTTGAGATACTTCACTATCTTCAGGGTTTAAAATAAAAATTTCTCCAGTGTATTCAGAAGAGAGATCTTGTGTTTTACAACTTGGACAGACATTGGCTGTTTTCTCAGCAATATGATGACATACTCGACATGCTTTTGACATATTATGCAACCTCCTCAGCATTCTTTTTAGGTTTCTTCAAATCTCTTTTCCATTCTTCTACCCAATCAATTGCTCCAAGAGAATCTTGACGCATAGTTAACCCTACACGAATTGCTGTTTTGCCTATGCTTACGGCAATTATTCTTGATCGAACTTTTGTATTAACTAATAAATCACGTTTAGATTTATCCCCTCTTAAAACAGCATTCTTTGGAATATAACGGAAATAGTCATCTGCAATTTGAGAAACATGACATAGGGCATCAATGGTTCCTATTCTTATGAAGGCTCCAAAATCAACGCATTCAACTACTTCTCCAGTTACAATTTCTCCAATTTCAGGTAAATAGCATAATAAACCGAAATCAGTTTCATAATATGCTCCCCCATCTCCTGAAATTAGTTTACCTTGATATATTTTATTAATCTCTGTAACTGCAACAATAAAACCCACTTCAGGTTCGATTTTACCTTCGAAGCTTTCTCTTGCGATTTCTACTAAAACTTGAGAAAGATCTTCATCGAATCTGTTTGGAGGTACTCTAAGTGTATCTTTTACTTTAACACTATAATACAAGACAACATCATCTCTCTTTCTTCTACAGTGCTCGTTCTTATCTATTGCTTTTAAATATAGTTATATTAAATATTTTTTTCTAAACAGTTAGAGAGTGTTTGGAGGAAAAATAGTTTAAGTTAGAGTTTATCAAAGTAAGCTGAAATAAAAGTAAGCTGAACGTAAAGTTTTTGATGTATTAGTGTTGTTTGGGTATCAGTCTTGAATAAATATGCATTAAAAACTGCAAAATAATTTCATTTGAGCACTAAGAGAACTATTGAGGAAAAATTAATGAGCGAAAAAGATTCCCCAGAAAAGCAAGAAAGTACCCTCACAGCTTCAAAAAATGAAGCGGTTAAGAAGGAAAAGAAAGTCATCAGACAGCCAGTGGTTAATATTGGAACTATAGGACATGTAGACAATGGTAAATCAACTTTAGTCCAAGCTTTAACAGGTAAATTCCCTGATGATCACTCAGAGGAGCTCAAAAGAGGGATATCAATAAGATTAGGATATGCTGATACAGAATTTCGCAAGTGCCCTAAGTGTCCTGAGCCTGAAGCTTACACTATTGAAAAAACATGCCTAAAATGTGGAGCACCTTCTGAATTTTTACGAAGAGTTTCTTTTGTTGATTGTCCCGGACACGAGGTTCTAATGGCAACATTGTTATCTGGAGCAACATTAATGAATGGAGCAATCCTTCTGATAGCTGCAAACTCAAGATGCCCACAACCACAAACAAGAGAACATCTTGCAGCGATGGAGATTCTTCAAATACCAAATATAGTCGTTGTTCAGAATAAAATTGAACTTGTAAGTGAAGAAGAGGCTGAAAGAAATTATAAAGAAATTCAAGACTTTATTAAAGGAACAATTGCTGAAAACGCTCCAATAATACCAATGAGTGCAATGCATAAAGCAAATCTAGATGTTTTAATTTGTGAAATTGAAAAAAATATTCCTACACCAGATTTAGACATAGACAGCCCTCTGGAAATGCATGTTGCTAGATCTTTTGATATAAATAGACCTGGAACAAAAATCAATAAAATTAAGGGAGGAGCTCTTGGGGGAACAATAATCAAAGGGCAAATCAAAGTAGCTGAAGAAATAGAAATTGTACCCGGTTTACCAGTCAAAAAGGCAAATAAAATAATTTACACACCAATTAGGACCAAAATTACTAGTATAGCAATAGGAGAGCAGGGTCTTGTTGAAAGCGCCCATTCTGGTGGTCTTGTTGCTATTGGGACAGAATTAGACCCTTCGTTTGTGAAGGCAGATAAAATGGCAGGTAATATTATTACCACTCCTGGTCATGCTCCTGAAATCCTTTCAGAACTAAAATTAAAATTTCAGTTAATGGAATATGTAGTTGGCTCAGAAGAAATAACAAGGGTTCAACCATTAGCCCAAGGTGAGACTTTGATGTTAAATGTTGGAACTGCAAAAACTGCAGGAGTAATATCTGAAATTAAAGGGAAGGAAGCTTCTATAAAACTTAATCGTGAAGTAGCAGCAAGAGAACAAAGCAAAGTAGCTATCTCAAGAAGGATATCAGGTAGATTCCGTTTAATAGGAGTTGGTGAAGTTCTTAAGCAGTGAAATCACATGTTGATTATTATAGATTCTAGCATGTTAATGCTTCCTCTTGAAAAAAAGATAAACTTATCTTATGAGATAGAACGACTGGTGCAAATAAGTTTTGAAATTGTTGTACCACAAATTGTTTTGGATGAATTAAGGAGATTATCAGAAAAAGAAAGCCAGTCTATTAAGCTAAAGGCAAAACTAGCATTAGAATTAGCTAACGGGTTTTTAAAAATAGAATCAAACACTAATTGCCATGCTGATGAAGAAATATTACGATTGGCAGTAGAAAAAGAAGCAATTGTTGCCACAAATGATACTAAGCTGCGTTTAAGACTACGGGAGAAGGGGATTGTTGTTATTTCTTTACGTGGGAAGAATAAGCTTTCTTTGTTCGGTGACATCTAGGAAAATTTAACGCGGTATTAATCACAAATCTTAATTAGATTATGTTATTGTGTTTTTCAATCCTAATTTGAAAGCAAATATTGGATTAAGAATGAGATAAAAATTATCATAGCTATATGAGGTTATTTGAATGAAAATCGAAAGTTTATTTCCGGAAATTAAAGAAATTAAGAATGTCGATTTGCAGAATAAGGTTACAAAATCTCTTAAAAAAGCAATTCAACAAGGTGGATGGAGCACACAAGACCTTCATAAAATTCCTTTCACACTGTTAATTCCCGACTTAGTCAATGAAGATCTTACAGTTAAAATATCAATTATAGATCATATTCGAGCTGTAACACAGATGTGTTTAGCCACTTATGAAAGATATGAGATGCTTGGTCTTGGAGATAAGTTGAATAGAGATGAGCTAATCGCAGGTGGATTACTGCACGACGTAGGAAAATTCATCGAGTATGAAAAAGACGAAACTGGACACATAATTCAGACAGCGGAAGGAAAATACATACGTCATCCTGCGATGGGTCTTGAATTAGTTTATGAGTATGATTTACCACTGATTGTTAGACAAGCTATTGTTTTTCACAGTAAAGAAGGAGATAAAATTCCTAGATTAAAAGAAGTAGAAATTATCCATCGCTGTGATTTTCTTTGTTTTGCTCCAATAAAACAAATATTCGAAGAAAATAAATGAGGAAAAGGTGTTCTTGAAATGAAGAAATACAAAATTGCAGTTTTACCAGGTGATGGGGTTGGTGTTGATGTAACAGAAGCAGCAATGAAAGTTCTGGATGCTGTTGGATTCGGAGAAAAAGCTGAATATACATATGGAGATATAGGCTGGGAATTTTGGTGTAAGGAAGGAAATCCTTTACCAGACATAACAATTGAGCTTCTCAAGAATTCAGATTGTTCTTTGTTTTCAGCTATCACATCAAAACCTAAGGAAGAAGCTGAAAAGGAATTAGTTCCAGAATTACAGGGTAAAGGATTAGTTTACTTTAGCCCTATTGTGAGATTACGACAACTGTTTGACCTTTATGTCAACTTACGTCCTTGTAAGGCTTACCCAGGCAATCCTCTTAATTACAGAGATGATATTGATTTGATTGTTTTTCGTGAAAATACTGAAGGACTTTATGTTGGAATAGAATGGCATCCTGTCCCTGAAGCAGTAATGAAAACAATTATTGAAAATCATCCCAAAGCAAAACGATTTGAAGAAGAGAATCTTAATGATGTAGCCATATCTACTAGAATATTCACTCGAAAAGGAGTTCAACGTATTCTCAAGGCTAGTATGGATTATGCGAAGGAGTTTAACTACCCTACTGTAACTGTTGTAGAAAAACCAAATGTTATCAGAGAAACAAGTGGTTTGATGGTACGAGAAGCAAGAAAACTAATACAGGATTATAACAATATGGAATTATGGGAAACCAATATTGATGCAATGGCTATGTGGCTTGTAAAAAATCCTCAGAATTATGGTGTTTTAGTATCATCTAACATGTTTGGAGACATTGTTTCAGACCTAGCAGCTCAATTAATAGGTGGGCTAGGGTTTGCTTGTTCAGGAAATATAGGTGAAAACTTTGCTGTTTTTGAGCCAACACATGGATCTGCTCCCAAGTATGTGGGGATGAATAAAGTAAACCCAATTGCACAAATTCTTGCTGCAAAAATGATGTTGGATTGGCTAGGTGAAAAACACATGGCCAACAAGATTGAAGATGCAGTGGCAGCTGTAATTGTTGAAGGAAAATATCGCACTTATGATATGGGTGGAAATACAACAACTTCTGAAATGGCAGATGCCATTTGTGAAAAAATAAATGCCCTTTAACTTATTTTTTCCTTCATTTTTTCTTATACCATTTTCTATGAAAATCAATACCCCATAAATACATAAGGATAATCTTATTACTTCTTTATTAATTGGTGAAACTGAGCGAAATGACTAGCTTCACACTTATTGAAAAAATCATTAGAAATCGTACAGATGTTTCAGATAGTGAGATCTATCCAAACAACATAGTATGGGTTAATCTTGATTTGGTTACGGCAAGAGATTATGCAGGACCTCAAGTCATAGATCTATTTCAAAAAAATTATACTGGTTCTAGAACATTTAACAATGAAAAAATTATCTTTACTCCAGACTGTTATCCTTATGGCAATGATCCAAAGCATGCTAAAGATCAAGAAAAAATTCGTGTATTTGCCAAAGAACATGGAATCAAGGTTACTGATCTCGGATCAGGTATAGGTTCTCATCTATTGTTTCGAAGAGGTTTTTCAAAACCAGGAGATGTAGTTATTGGAGCTGATAGTCATTATAATATTCTTGGAGCTTTAGGAATCTTAGGTCAAGGAGCAGGAGATGTCATGCTTGCTTTTGCCTTTAAAACAGGAAAATCATGGACAAAAATTCCTGAAACTGTAAAAGTTATCTTAAAGGGAGATTATGAGTGGCCAACAACAGCAAAAGATTTAGCTCTTTATGTTCTTAAAGAACTTCATGAATATGGAATTACAGGGAAAGCTGTCGAATTCTATGGTGAAATTATTGACAAGTTATCAATTGAAGAAAGAGTGACTTTATGTTCTCTGATTACAGAAGCTTCAGGCGTTATTGGGTTTGTACCTGCTGATAAAATTACAGCTGATTATTACTCCGAGAGTGGAATCGAGATAGAAATGTTATCAGCCGATGAAGATGCAAGATATGTCTCAGAATTAGTCTTAGATATTCAAGATTTAGGCCAATACATTGCATGTCCTCCACATCCACATAATGTCAAAAAAATTGAGGAAGTAATTGGTACTCCTATAAATTCTATTGTTATTGGTTCTTGTACAAATGGAAGTGCAGCAGATATTCATGATGCAGCAAAGATACTGAAGGGGCACAAAATCAATCCAAATGTGAGATTTGGAATAGTTCCTGCTACTAGGGAGGATTTTGTTTCAATCAATCTAAATGGTGATATGACAATAATTCTAGAAGCTGGTGGAAACTTTTTTGGTGCAGGCTGTTCAACCTGCGCGAATGGACAATATGGCTTAACTGGAGGGAAAACAGCTGTAACCCTAACAACAGGAAACAGAAACACTCAAGGCAAAATTGGTCCCGCGGATGTCTATTTAGCTAGTCCTGTTGTAGCAGCAGTTACAGCAATTAAAGGCAAAATTGCTTTACCTAAAGAGGTGATTAAGGAATGAGTAAAGAAACAATCAAAGCTAAAGCAAAACTAGTCATAGTAGATGACGTTGATACTGATCAAATATTTCATCAATCCTTATTAACAATTCATGATCCCATTGAAATAAAACCACATATTTTCGGTAATCTTGAAGGGTATAAGAGTTTTGGAAATGAAGACAATGTTGGGAAAATACTGTTGGTAGGCAAAAACTTCGGTAAAGGATCAACAAGACAACAAGCTGTAACAGGATTTCTAGCTCATGAAATCAAAGCAATAATTGGTGAATCTTTTGGACCAATTTATTACAGTAATGCTGTAAATTCAGGTTTACTCCTTGTAGAAGCACCTGGAATATCTGAATTCAAGGTTAAAGATGATGATAATCTAGAAATAGACATAACTCAATCAGTTATTATCAATCAGAATAATGGTGAGAGCATTAAATATGCTAAAATACCTCAACCAGTATGGGATATAATAAAAGCTGGTGGCCTTCTAAAACTTGGAGAAATAATGTAAAAAGTGGGAAATATGAGCAGGAAAACATTTTCAGAAAAACTTTTTTCGTTTAAGTCAAATATAGATGTGAAAGCTGGTGATATTGTTTATGCAGAACCTGATTTAATTCTGTCACACGACAATTCAGCATCAATAGAAAAAACTTTTCAAAAAATGGGTGGAACAAAAATCAAATTCCCTGAACGTCTTGTAATTGTCTTGGATCATGATTCCCCTCCAACGAGTGCCAAGATAGCAAATGATCACAAAAGTATAAGAGAATTAGTTAAAAGGCAGAATATCACTAATTTCTATGATGAGGGGAAGGGAATCTGCCACCAATTGATGTCCAACCATGCTTCACCTAATATGCTCATTGTTGGGTCAGATTCTCATACATGCACAAGTGGTGCATTTGCTACATTTGCAGCAGGAATTGATAGAACAGAAACAGCAGGATTGTGGTTAACAGGAAAGACTTGGTTTAGAGTACCTGAAACAATTAAAATTGTGCTAAATGGAAAATTACCTTTGGGTGTTTATGCAAAGGATATTGCTTTATGGCTAATGAATAAATTAGGCGCCGCTGGAGCGACTTATTATGCGATTGAGTTTCATGGAAAGGGTGTAGAAACTTTATCTATATCTGAAAGAATGACACTAGCAAACCTAGCTTCAGAGATGGGTGCTAAAACAGCTATTTTTCCACCTGACAAAGTCTTAATCAATTGGTTAAAAGAAAAACATTGTTCATCAGGAAGTCCACAAGAAAAACTATTCTGGTCAGACAAAGATGCAATTTTTAGCAGAGAAATCATTCTAGATTTAAGCAAATTGGAACCTTTAGTTGCAGTTCCACACCAAGTAGATAATACACAGTTTGCCAAAAAACTGGAAGGAACCCCTATTCATCAAGCTTTTCTGGGAACTTGTACAAATGCCCGATTAGACGATTTAGAGATTGCTGCAAAAATAATCAAAGATAAAAAAGTGAAAGATGATGTAATATTTCTTGTAGCTCCAGCTTCTAATAAAATCTATCTTGAAGCATTAGAGAAGGGGGTTATTCAAACACTTGTTAAGGCAGGTGCAACAATACTTTCATGCAGTTGTGGTCCTTGCTTAGGCAAAGGACAAGGAATACCAGCAGACAATTGGAATGTTTTATCTACTGCAAACAGGAATTTTCTGGGAAGAATGGGAAATAAAAATGCACGTATATTTTTAGCATCTCCAGCTACTATAACAGCTTCTGCAATTGAAGGAAGGATTACAGATCCCAGAAAACATCTATCATCTAGAGCCTTAAGAGAAGAAACTGAAATAGTGCTACAATATAGAGATGTAGAAACTAAAACCCTTGAAATAGACTCAAAAGACGATAGATTCAGCATGAATGTTTGGGATTACAGTGATGTTGATGATTTCAATACAGATCAGATGTTTGCTGGAGGTCTTACCTACGATATTAAGTCTTCAGAGGGAGATAAAATAGTACCACATCTGTTCAAAGGTTTAGATGAAACATTTGCAGCTAGAGTTAAGGAGGGCGATATTATAATGGGTGGAGAAAATTTTGGATGTGGTTCATCAAGAGAACATCCAGCTGTTGGACTTGCAGCTGCAGGTGTGAAAGCTGTTATTGTAAAATCAGTATCTCGGATCTTTTATAGATCTGCAATTAACCAAGGATTACCAATCATTGTACATCAAGAGCTTATTGGTAAATTTGATAAAAAACAGCAAACAATAATTGACTTGGAAAAAGGTCAAATTACAAATGGAAGTCAAGTTTATTCTTTCCCAAAACTACCAAGCGAATTATTAGAAATATTCACAGCTGGAGGACTTATCAAATATTATCAAAAACAATATTCAAACTAGAGGGATAAAAATGAGATTATATGAATATGAGGCAAAGCAGATTTTTGAGCAGTTTAACCTTAAAATTCCTAAACAAATAGCAATAATAGAAAGTGTTGAAGATTTAGTGGATATTTCTTTAGAATTTCCAATTATGGTTAAGGCCATGGTTTTGGTTGGAGGAAGGGGAAAAGCAGGAGGAATAAAGAAAGCTGAAACTATTGAGGAAACAGAGAGCATCATAAAGGAGATGTTGGGCTTAACAATTCATGGTTATCCCATAAAGAAAATTTTACTTGAGGAAGCTGTTGATATTGCTAGTGAAATCTACTTGTCCATAACCACCGACCCTGCAACTTTTGATATAGTATTGGTGACATCTGCAAGTGGTGGTGTTGATATTGAAGAAGTTGCCCAAACTAAACCAGATGAAATATGGAAGAAAGTACTAAGAAATAATGATAAATCTTTGAATGCTGAAATAGGAAAAAAAGCTGCTGATTTTCTAGTAGACAAAAATCAAAATCTTCAACTAGTGAGAGAAAAACTTCAACAAACTATTGAATCTCTCTATTTGGCTTTTCAGGATGCTGAAGCAAAAATTTGTGAAATAAACCCTCTAATTGTAACAAAGAACGGAGATATAATTGCTGCTGATGCGAAATTTGTACTTGATGATAATAGTTTGTACAGACAAACATCTTTGCTGAAATCAATTGGAATAGATCCTGGAAGTAAAAGGCATGATGTTTCAGAGCAAACAGCTTTTGAAGCAAAAGCATATCAAATCGGCTTTCCGTTTATTGATTTACTCGAAAATCCAGAGAATTTTGTGAAAGATGAAGAGAAACTGTATGTAGGTCTTGTTCCAGGAGGAGCAGGGTACGGAATTTTTTCTGTAGATGAAATTGTTAATGTTGGAAACCGATATTTCAATGGTAAAGCAATTCCCATAAATTTCATGGATAGTGGTGGCGGTCCTTCAATAAGCAAGGTTGCAGATATGTTTCACCTTCTAATGGATCATCCCGCAACAGATCTAATCATAACTAGTCGTTTTGGAGGGATATCTAGTTGTGATGTCTTCATTCAAGGATTGGTTATGTCATTAAGAGATAGATTCATTGCTAAGAAAAGAATGATACCGATTTTCGGTCGAATGGTTGGAACTGATTTAGCAGCTGCAAAAGCTTTTCTTGAGAAAGCTAAGCTAGAAACTCCAGAACCATTAATAGACCTACACATTGTTGTTGGAAATCAAAAGATAATGGCGGATGTCATTAAAGATGGAATTGAATATGGGTTTAAAGTGAAAAAACAAAGTGAGAACATTGAGGGTATTAAATGACAACTGACAAATTAGCTGTGGATCAAGGACTTCTTTATTATCTCATTAAACACATCCATCCAGAACTCGCTCAGAAAATATCCAAAAAGAAAACAATCGAAACAATGATTGTTGGATTAGGAAGACAGGGAACTCGACATGCACAACTTATGATGGAATATGGAACCAACGTTACATGTGGAGTAGCACCAGGCAAAGGTGGTACATTTGTTCATGAAACTATTCCTGTTTATGAATCTGCAGAGATAGCAAAACAAAAACACCCTGATATTGCTGTAGCAAGTATATGGAAGCATTATTCTTCTGCTAAAGATGCAACAATTGAAGTTATTAAATCTGGAATTCCTATTGTTGTTCTAATTTCAGAATTTATTCCACTTAAGGATGTAAGAGACATTCTAGTTGAAGCTAGAAAACATAAAACAATCTTATTTGGTGGTAACACACCAGGAATAATATTTCCTCCCGAAGGAATAAAAGTGGGTATGCTTCCAGATATTTTTCAAGCGCAGAAAACTGATAATAAAGTTGGTCCCAAAGGTGTAACAATTTTATCACGAAGTGGAGCTATTCTATATCATTTATCTGATGCACTAGCTAGTGCAGGAATTGCTCAAAATGGAGTATTGGGGGTAGGAGGAGATGGAGCTATTGGTTCTCGTTTTGTAGACCTTGTATCAAGAATAATGCAATACGAGCACACAGATTTAGTTGTTATCGCTGGTGAAATTGGTGGAATGCAGGAAGAATTGCTAGCTCAAGATATGAAAGCAAATCCAGAAAAATATCCAAAACCTCTAGTAGCATTAATATCAGGAGCCAATGCCCCCGAAGGAAAAACCATGGGGCATGCAGGAGCTGTAATTTCTCCTGGGCAAAGTTATGGTACTTATCAAACAAAGAAGGAATCCTTGGAAAAAGTAGGAGTAATAGTGGTGAACCATCAAAGAGATTTAATAGATGCTGTAAGCTCAAAATTAAATCGAACATATTTTGATATTGAGGAATATTACTCAAAAATGCGTAAAAAATGGGATGCTAGACCACCAGTGAAGACTTGGGGGACTTTAGTAACTAATGTAATGCCAAATAATCTGATAATCCGAGGATATCCTCTACAAGAAATTATAGCAAAGAAAGGATTTCTAGAAACGTCATATTTACTCATTAAAGGAGAATTCCCAGAAGAAGCTCAACTTAAAGAAATTGAGGATACTGCAAAAAAAGCAATAAAACAAGAATTCACAGAGCTTAAATCGATTACCATAAGTTCAGACATATCTAAAACCCTTGGAACTTTGATGTTGGTCGATAATAAGCTTGCAGATTTTGTAAGACTGAATTCTGAAGAAACAAAAATTGCAGCTTATACATTGGGAAGAGTCTTGAAGTATTTTGCATATATTTTAGGCAATTTAAATCAGCTTGAATCTTCTTCAGTTTCCGAAACATCATTCTCAGAGATGATGTATCTAGGATTGGTCAAAGAAAAAAAACCAGACACACTTAAAGTTAAACTGCTAGAAGCAATGATTACTGCTTGTGTAGATCACGGGATCACACCACCATCTGCTCAAGCAACAATAATCTTAGCGTCGACTAGAGCTAATTATGAAGTAGCTGTAGCTGGTGGTTTACAAGCAATCACAGATGTTCATGGTGGTGCAGGACAAAGGGCAGCTAAATTCTTCTTATCAGTTGTTGAAAAAGCTGAAAAAGAAAAATTGGATCTCGATGAATCCACCTTCAATTTAATACGTGAAACAATCAAAACCGGTAAAAGAATTGAAGGTTTAGGTCACCGTATTCATACACAAGATCCTAGAAGAGATGCGTTATGGGAACTTGCAGAAGATGCAGGATATGCAAGAAGTTGTGTTGATGTTTCAAAAATGATTAGTAATACCTTCCACCGCGTGCGAGGAATGAACCTCCCAATTAACGTAGATGGTGTTATTGCGGCTATTACAGCTGACATGGGATTAGACCCAAAACTTGCAAAAGTCATTTTTGTATTTGGAAGAACAGCAGGACTGGCCGCACATTATTTTGAGGAAATTAATACTCAACCTCAGATGAGAAGGATTGCGTTTGATAAAGCTACTTACAAAGGACCACCAATTAGAGAAATCAAATAGGATGTTGATTGGAGAAAAGAATGAAGGATCTAGCATTTGAGATAATTGGAGATATATTGATTATCAGAGATGATTCCGATGAAAATTCTTTGAAAAGCTTTGCAGAAGAAAAAATCCAAAAGCACTCTTTTATTAAAACAGTATTACTTCAAACCTCCAAAATCCACGGACAAGAGCGAAAAAGAAAGCTCAGGTATGTTATGGGGAAAAACAAATCAGAAACAATTCACAAAGAACACGAAAATTCATTCTTAGTAGAATCTATTTGAAGTATTTTTCTCTCCTCGCTTGAGTTACGAAAGACAACGAATTAGTAATTTAATTGGAGAAAATGAGATAATTCTAAATTTCTTTTCAGGAGTTGGTCCGTTTAGTATAGCTTTAGCATCGAAATGCAATTCATGTGTTGTTCATAGTATTGAGATAAACAAAACAGCATATGATTATCTTCTCAAAAATATTGAACTAAACAAATGTCAGGAAAAAGTTATTCCTTATTTCGGAGACGCTTTTGAGATTGTTCCAAAAATGTTCATCAACAGTGTAAATAGAGTTTTGCTTCCTTTACCTCTAGATTCAGACAAAGCCCTTCCAATAGCTTATCAAACTTTGAAAGAAGGAAGAGGAGTTATTCATTGGCAAATTACAGAAAGAATAAGCTCAAAAGAGTTAAGGGAAGAAATAATTATTGACAGAATTAATAGCATCTCCTATTCGTACAATTTTTCTATGAATTATACAATTACAGATATAAGATTGATTAGATGGTTAGGTCCCAAAATAGCACATATTGCAGTAGATTTAAGTTTCAAAGCTCCTGAATAGAACTAACATAATCTGCGTATTCCTCAAGTTCTTTGAAATAATCTTCTGATGTAAAGATATATTCATTTGAGTTATTAATATCTCGAATAATTTGTAAGAGATCCTGAAGAGATAAAATTCCATTAGTAATTAATAAATCGAAATTTACAATTAAACAGACAGCATTTTTCAAAACACTTAATGTATCAAATAAAGTGTTTCTAACATTGATCACTGCCTCATTAGAGTCAATTATTACATATGGGATAGAGTCTTCTAGCTCTAAATCTGGAATCCAAGTAAAAGAATTATCAATAATGATTACTGATACAGGTTTTGAGTGCCCTTTTGCTCTTAAAATTGATCCTAATCCAGTATGAAAAGCTCCTTCTCTCACACCAAAATAGTAATGGGTTAAGTAAAGATCAGTCATAAACATCTACTTACTAATTAGATTGACTTTGTAATTTTGCCAAGTATCGCTTGTATCCATCTAGAGTGTCTTCAACTCTCAACATATGCCTTTCTGCTTTAATTCGTAGTTCTTGCCATTCCTCTTCATCAATTTTCTCCGAATTTAGAGCATGTTCTAATTGTTGGATTCTCTCTACGGCCTTTTGTCTTCGTGTTCCGAGGTGTTTGATAACATTCTCAATATCTTCGAATTGAACAGGAGTTTTATCTGTTTCTCCAGCTTCTGCTTCAATAATTTTAGTTAATGCAGATTTCTCTTCTGTTTCGAAATCTTTTTCCTTGGATACATGTGCTATTGTTTCCTTTATCGAAGATACAAAATCAGCAGCTGTTTTGCTCTTCTGGGGTGTCGATAAAACTTTATTTAATCTAGATATAGAAGAACGAAATTCATGGACTTCAGCAATTTCTTTCTTACTTAATCCTTCTTCACTTATCACGCTTTCTTCAATAGAGGGGGTGCTCGGAAGGGTAGTTTCTCCTTCTTCATCACTAATTGATATTAATTTTTCTGTTAATGGAGAAATAATTGAATCATCTCCTGGATCCAAAGCAGATAACAAACCTGCTAACTCTTTCAAAGCTTCTTGTTCTGTTTCTATATTTTGCATAAAGGGTTCTTGCTCAAAATCATATTGGGAAGCAAGTTCAATGCCCTCAATCAGGTCTTTAGCATCATCCATCAAATCCTTTTCAGGTTGCTCAGTTATCTCTGAAATATCATCCAAAGGAGCAGAATCCACAGGTACAGAATCCAATTCAACTTCTTCAATAATTTCTTGTTCTTTAATTTCCTCGACTTCAGGCTTTTCTGTTTCAGCTTCAATCAGTTCTTCAAAAACTTGAACACCAGAATCGTCTTGGTTTTTTTCCTCGTTTACCTTTATAGGAATCTGTTTTGAAGGTTCAATTTCTGTAATCTGAATATTACTTCTTTGGAGCTGTAACAAGGCTGCTGTTTGTTGTTTCAGATTTTTTGTCTCTTCACGAATAGAATTAATGTTAAGCTCTAACGTTTCAAGTTTTGCATTAATGAACTGTAATGTATCATTTTCAGTACCACTGAATCTATGATATTCTATTTGTAACATATTTGCATATGTGATTACATTGTAAACTGTATCAATCATTTCAGGTAATTCTCTAAACCAAGGTCCTGCACTGTCGAACTTCAGAAGAATGTCCTTAGCGGTTGAAAAATGTTTTTCGTACTCTTTTTGTTGCTCTGGAGGTAAACAAGTTTTAACATATGAGGAAAGAGTGGCCAGATTTGTTATAAGATGTGTTTTAACATCCTCCTCTTCTTCTGGGTTGAACTTACCTTTTAGAACACCCCAAAACATCGTTTTAATTTCTTCAATTGCTTTCTCTAGGCTCATTTTTAAAACCCTAAATTAATTGTTCTTCGTTTAGTGAAATCATGAGGTAATGAAGGCTCTAAATAAACTTTCTCGACTTTTAAATCATCTTTCAGCTGAATAGTAACATCAAGTTTTTCTTTCGAATCAATGTTCCAGAAATATAGAGATGGCTTTATCCCTGATCGAGAATACTCACTTAATATAGAAAATGAACTTACCAGATGTTGATACTCAGGACTTTTTTTAGCAGGAAAAGATTCACTCCATGGATTTACATGGATGATTATATTGTTTGTAATCTTTGCTAATTCTGTGATATTTTGACCAAAGAACTCATTGGCTCCAGTAATAAAACCAGTTTCTTTATCAGCTTTTAATACAAAAGAAATATCAATGTTCTTTAGGTTTTTCACAGTATCTGTAATTTCTTTTAATGTTTGATTAATGTAGGTAGACCTTTCATCATTCCAATTTCCCATCAAGTCTCTGGATTCAAGATATTCAAAACTGAAATCTCTTTCAATATTCCACTTGCTCGCAAATAATCTTCTGCATCTATCACAGAAACAAGTTCTTTTGCTTGCCAACATCAAATCGTCTAATACCAAACTTTCTATTGGGTAATGAGCTATTTCTGATGCTATAGCTGCTGAATATTTTACCAAATTTTCTTGGCTTGGACAAGAATATGAAGTAATAGTAGCCCCATCGCTACTACTTAGTTGAAAATCAGTGTTTTGAGAAAGAAAATTATCTCCATGAACATAAGTAACCGCATCCACTTTTATGCCCATATTGTCTGCAATTGTACAAAATGAATGAAAGAAGACACCGTTTGTTTTATCTTTTGGAGCACTATTGCTTTGGTAGAAAGTATAACCAGATCTTCCTTTTGCAACTAATGATATGGCATCCACCATATGTCCATAATGATCTAAAAAATCATCAGGATTTGTCTGAATGACTGTTGGATCAATAACCAATATCGCTCCGCTCTTTAGTATTTCCTGAAGTATATCTGACACTCTAATCACGATGTTATTTTTAATAAGATAAACTCATTTCGCCTTATTAAAAGTTTGTTAGAGGATTATCTTTTTGACTCATGGAAGAATTGGTAGAGAAGAAGAAAAATTAGCAATTTCATGGAATTCAAAAATTACGAAGAGAATAATGAGTCATTATCACATATTGAGTAGCAATAATTTAAACTCATCATCTAGCGCTCTATTAAGTGTTGTTTCTGTCTCAAAAATTATAAATTCTCCTGTAACAGTAATCTTGTTACCAGGTAATAGATGTCCACCAAAGGTATTTCCTTTTTGATCACCAACTAACATGTGTAAATGTGCCATGTAATCCCCAGTTTCAGCGTTTTTAGCAATGTTACCACTGCAATTAAGTATCTCCGCATTAAAATCATAATCATTTTGAAGATAGATTTTTTTATCTAAGTCAAAATAACCTAAAGAGGGATTATATACAGCTCCTATTCCAAGAACTGCGCCCGATGATACTGTGTTATCTTTACAGTAGGAAATTATGCTCTCTAGTATATCATCACCTTTCTCAAGCTTAAGATAGTGTACCCTTTTCAATTTATCAATTGTTGATTTCATGAGATAACCAAAAATTAGTATTAAATAAAATTAGTGGGAAGAAAGTGCCTTTAAGGGAAATGATTTCTTAGTATCTTGAAGTCAGTTTAAGGTGCTTTTATAGAAATTATTATAAGAACTGAAAGATGACTTGTTTCCAGCTCTTACTTATTCTAATGGATAAATCACGTATCCTTCTACCCCGTTCACACTCAGAGAGTGCTTTCGGATCGCTTGTTCTTTCCCTTTCATAGATTGAATATAGGGAGGGATTCCTAGGCTCTTGTATCTTGACCACAGTCCATGGCGAGAGGTGGTCTCGAAGTCTACAAGAACTATCAACTTTCTTCCCATAAATTACACTTGATTTTTATATTTAAACCCAATAAAATATTAGAGGACAAAATCATATTTATAAATTGGATTACGTAAATTGGATTATGTAAATTGGTTTTAATACCAATAATAGTCAAAATGTATATTTGATATCTTTAACTGATAATAAAACTAGCGTGTGCAATTTAGAGATGAGCATCAAAATGGAAGAGTGAGTAGATCTATCGTGAAAAATGATAATAAAAATCTATTGAGTTTTATTCAAGATTCAAACAAAGCAAATTCTAATAATGAGAAAGAAGGAGATTCGAGTTCCCGGATTGATATAAAAGACAATAAAGAATCAACTCCAACTAAAGGAGCTTCTTCTCTGAACATAAATAAAAAACCAGCAAATAACTCGAAGGAGGAATCCTTTGGAGAAAAGGGAAGCAGTTATGTTCATCTTGCTCCCGAAAATCTATCCCCTTCCTATCTTATTGATGTAAAATATGATGGTAAAAAAGAGAAGGCATATGTAAAACTGTTCAACCCAGAACAAGGTAAAGTTTTCAGATGGTATGATACAACAAACCACCTGCCATATTTGCTCACTACAGTAAGTAAAGCTGAAGTAGAAAAGAAATTTGCGAATGAAAAAGAGTTTATCGGTTGTGAGGTTATTAAGAAATACAGTCTACTTAATGAAAAAGAATTAACTCTAACAAAGGTACTTGCAACAAACCCGCTAGTAATTGGGGGGAGAGATAATAGTTATAGGGAAAAAATCAGCCCCTCTTTTGAAGCTAACATTAGATATCATTTGAATTATATCTATGACAATGGACTAGTTCCAGGATTGTTCTATGAAGTTAAAAACAACAAACTACAAAGAGTGGAACCTAAAATATCCAATGAAGTTAAAGACAATTTACTTGATATCTTTAAAGGACAATCTCATGAAATTTTGCAATTAGTTGAGCAGTATCTTCCGATATTCTTTGCTCCTATTCCTAAAATAAGTAGGTGTTCAGTAGATATAGAAGTTGAGAGTGAAAAAAGCAAAATCCCTGATCCTCATGCCGCCATACAGAAAGTAATCTCAATAGGCTTAACAAATGAAGAAAGAGAAACCACTGTTTTTGTGCTTAATGAAGAAAAAAAACAAATAGATAAAAGTAAAATTTCAATAAAGGTTAAAGAGTTTGATGATGAGAAAGAGTTGCTTCTAGCAGTTTTTGATGAAATGAGCAAATATCCTATTGTTATTACATTTAATGGAGATAGTTTTGATTTCCTATATTTAGATAATAGAGCGAAGAAACTTAACATTGATGAAGAATTGAATCCATTTATACGAACAAGATCTCAGGACGTTTACCTTTCCCACTCAATACATCTTGATTTATACAGATTTTTTAGACAACCCGCCATTCGAATTTATGCATTTGGAGGTGTTTACGACAGAGTAACCCTTGATGAACTTGGAAAAACAATTCTAGGCAAGGAGAAACTTAAGCTTGAAAAAGAAATTTGGGATTTGGATTTGGAGGAACTTATTAAATACAATGGAAGAGATTCTGAAATAACCTTTGAATTAACCAGTTTCAATAATGATCAAGTAATTAACTTAGTAGTAATGCTTTCTCGAATTACAAAAATGCCAATAGATGATTTTACTCGAGCAAGTATCAGTATATGGATCCAGAATTGGATGTACTTTGAACACAGGCTCAGAAATTATTTAATCCCAAGGAGAGAGGATATTCTTCAATTAAAGGGAGGTACATCAACTGAAGCCATCATTAAAGGAAAGAAGTATCAAGGAGCCATTGTAATAGATCCACAAGTTGGTGTATGGTGGGATGTTCATGTAATGGATTTTGCTAGTCTCTATCCTTCCATTATAAAAACTAGAAATCTATCGTATGAAACTTTGAATTGTAATCATATTGAGTGCAAGAAGAATAAAATACCAGAAACCAGTCATTGGGTATGTGAAAAGCATGTGGGTATGAGTTCCATGCTAATTGGATTCATAAGGGATATCAGGGTTTACTGGTTCAAAGATAGAGCAAAAGATCCATCGTTAAGCGAAGAAGAAAGAAAACTTAGTGATGTCATACAATCTTCTCTAAAAGTACTACTTAACGCCTCCTATGGTGTTTTTGGTTCAGATAATTTTGCTTTGTATTGTCCTCCTGTGGCAGAGTCAACTGCGGCTCTTGCTCGAGAAGCAATTTCTAAAACAAAAAAATATAGCGAAGAGAAATTAGGATTGCAGGTTCTGTATGGGGATACAGATAGTATTTTCATACACAAACCAACCCCTGAAAATATCGAGGAATTGGAAAAATGGAGCATGGAAACCTTTCAGATAGAATTAGGAACTGATTATGTATTCCGTTATTGTGGACTTTCAGATAGAAAGAAAAACTACTTTGGAATCACAACTAAAGGATATCCAATAGTAAAGGGTTTGATGGGTAGGAAGAAAAATACTCCAATTTTAGCAAAAAGACCATTTGAAAAAGCTTTAGAAATTTTAGCAGGGGTTCAAACCCCTGAAGAATTAGAAGAAACTAAGAAGAAGATAATAAGAATAATACAAGCTGTTAACCAAAAGATATCTAAAAGGAATTTTGAACTTGAAGATTTAGCAATTCATGTAACACTATCTAAGAAAATTGAGCAATACGATAGTTGGACCCAACCATTACAAGCCGCAATCCAACTTATGTTAGCATTTCCTGATGGTGAAAAGCCAACTGTAGGATCTTTGATTAGTTTTATCAAAACTAAACCATTTAAGATACAAGCTCAATCCATTAAGCTTTCAGACCAAATTAGCCGAAGCAAAGAATGTTCTGTAAAACCAATTCAATTAGCTGAAAAATCAGATGTGGATATACCTAAAGTTAAAGAACTACTTAAATCTACATTAATACAGCTGTTGGATACCATAGGTATTTCCTGGGGAGAATCAATTGAAGGACAAAAATCTCTTGATTCTTGGTTTAGTTAAATGGGGTGTTTTCACTGCCTGAAGCTACAATGATTAGAATATCACAAAAATCCCTCAACATAGATAGCCTGAATGATTTATATTCGGCTCTTGAGGAAGAACCTGTAACAATAAAACGCTTGTTTGATTCTCGTTTTTCAAGATCAGGTGACGATCTAGTTATCGAGGGTGACATCGACAAAGTTTTAGAAAAATTAACTCAAGATTTACCACGAATCATTTCAATTAGATTCAAAACAAATGATCTCAATATGATCCTAGAATCGAAATCAGTTTTGAATATTGAACACGGAGATACCAAAATCTTCTTTGGTACAACACTGGTTGATTATGAACATTTATACTCTAGATTGCGAATAAATGACAAAACAAAAATACTTTCCTTGCTTTTTCGATCACAATTAGGGGGTCAATTTATTCCACTTATGCCCGTAAAAATCAAAGGAGTTGTAGTAACAAATCGAATCAATAGCAGTGTTGAGTTCATTCTACCCTCTCAAAGAATTGTTACACTACGAAATTGGTTAGAAGCACTCGAAACTAACTCTAATGTTAATTTTGATACACTTGTTGATATATTTCGAATAACAGACCCAAGTATGCGGAAAAAAATGGAAGATGCTATGAACTGGATTAATCTTCAGCTTCCTGAAATAGTAGCAAAATCATCAGTAATCGAAAATATAGATATAGTTAGAGCTTTTCAAAGCACCCTTAATTTGATGTAAGCTCGTAGTTTACTGACAGCAAGAGTTAAAGTTAAAAACATTCCTACTTTTTATGCTCTGAAGGAGACAAATCAATGAAAATGAAAAGTAAAATTCTCTTTGTAACCATTCTTGCTTTATCATTGCTCTGTGCTCATTTTACAACTAGTTATATACCAGAACAGACATTAGTAATTGGTCAAGTTGTAGTAAATGCAACAGCTGTAGAAAACACTAATTTAGAGGTTGGTATCTTTATTAAAAACTACTTTAATTACACGATTACAAATATAACCGTTTCCTTGAATTTTGCTGAATCAGCTCCTTTGACTTTTAATTCAAGTTTACTCGGTCAGCTAATAAATGGTAATGTAACTCTTAATTCAACAATACAAACTCCTTTAGAATGTGATTTCACACCAGTAAATATCACCGATGGATTTATGACTGAAGATTATTTGGAGTTCAATATTACACAACTTGAACCAAATACAAGTATGATATTTTATTATAATTTGACATCAGATAGTGTAATAGAAATTTCTATACCTTATGCAGATTTAACATATTATGATAATTGGGGAGATCCTCAAGAGACACATAATCGAAATAGAATACTTGTTAGTTTCATATCTGCGGATTCGCCAATAAACACTGTCTTACCGCAATGGAATTTGGGTAAATCAATTTCCGCGGCATGGGCATGGGTTATTTTTGCTTTAGTGCCAGCTGTAATTGCAGGATTATCTGCATTTCTATTGTATTTTAGAAGGAGATAACTGATTAACTCCTTTACTTTATTCTTATCAATTCTATGAAGAATATTTGTAGAAACCCTCGCCAGATTTTCTCCCCAATTTACCCTTTTCAACCATTTTCTTTAGAAGTGGAGCTGGTTTATACATTTCACCATACTTAGTTGCTATGTAACTTCCAATATCTAGCATGATATCCAAACCTATGTAATCTGAAAGTTCAAACGGCCCCATTGGATGATTAAGTCCAAGTTTTACTGCAGTGTCTATATCTTCTTTTTCCGCAACTTTTGTTTCTATTAGTCTATAGGATTCATTCAGGAAAACCCAAAGCAATCTATTAACAATGAAGCCAGGAGCTTCGTTTGAAGGTACTGGTGTTTTACCCAGTTTTTGACAGAGGGACATCATTTTACTAACAGTTTCATCATTTGTTTTATTTCCTTTAATTACTTCAACTAATTTCATCAACGATGGTGGATTGAAGAAATGAAGTCCTAAAAATAGTTCTTGTCTATTCGTAACCATTGCAAGATCAGTTATGCTAATTGCAGAAGTGTTACTCGCAAAGATGACATCTTTTTCACATATTTCATCAAGCTCTGTAAACAATTTTTTCTTTTCTTTAGATTCTTCAATGATTGCTTCGATTACTAATTGAACATCTTTTGTAGATGCAGCTAAATCAACATTAAAGGAAATTTTACTTTTTACCTGATTGGCTTCTTCCTCTGTTATTTTTCCCCTCTTCACACTTCCCTTGAGAAATTTATCTATTTGTTCCTTTCCTTTTTCTAGATATTCTTCACTTACATCATGGAGACTAACGTTAATTCCAGCTTTTGCTAAAACCATTGCAATACCGCTTCCCATTGTTCCCGAACCAATTACTGCAATTTTCTTGAACTCAAAACTCATACATCAACTTACTCAGCATTATTATTTAAGAATTCAGCAAGAAATATGGCTGATAAAGCATAATTATCCTAGTTATGTTCTCACAATTGTATTAACATATGGTTTCAAGTAACCGCTTAGTACAAAAAATAAGTGAGAGGAAGAAGATAACCATTAGACTAAAGTAATCATAGGATACGTTCGCAGTAAGAACAAAAAGACAGAGAAGAGGAAAAACACATTCAAAGAACTGATTTTTACCAAGTTTAAATAGCTTTTTGTGGATAAGATAATGAGAAAGAATGGTCACGCAAACAGCAACCAAGCAACAAGCTCTTCGTCCCTCTAGTTCTAAAGGAGTGATGAGAAGCTATCAAGTGGTGCTGAAGTGTGTAGATCAATCCCAACGAGAAGAAATAAACCAGAGGATAAGAGATCTAGAATATCAACAACATCAATTACTTACTCCTCAAGTGATTAAACAAGCTGTGGAATTGTACAGAAATAATCCGAAAGAAAGATTCTTTACCAGTCAACTCTGCAAAATTGTGGGAAAAAGCCCCAACATTGCACAAAGTGCTTTCCATTGGTTATATATCGCCATCAAAGGCAAGATGGACAAGGAAAAGAAAGTTCATGGATTACTAGAGTTCATTCAAAAAAATCCTCAACAGTTAGTGGAATGGATAATTTTTGGTCGATCACCTTATACTGAGAGAAGTTTGGAAAAGTATTGGAGACTAAGAAGAAGATATATTATTAACCTCCTCACCAGTACGAGAACTCAAATCGATTCTTATTGGAGAAAAAAACACAAAAACAGCTATTTCATTAACTTCCATCAATTCAACTCTCTCCTTCCAACATACTCACAATCTGATGTTCTTCAAGCTCTAGATGATGTGTTGTTCTATCAACAGAATCAATTCTCAATTCTCACACAACTGACAAAGAATCAGCAAGCATTGTTAAATAAACTCCAACTCTTGAAGAAGGAACAGAATACTGTAATACCTTTTCTCACCTCGTGGATCAATAGTCCTCAACCTTCTCGATGGAAAAGTCTCAAAGAACTCGCAGAACAATTAGCTACAATCATAGGTAAACCTTCCCGAAAACTCTTTTCAGCAGTTAGGCAGATAGTCGTTTTCACACTCTTTGATCAGTATATGCAGAGTGTCCCTCAGTTAGTCAAGGCTCTTCCTATAGC
>JAGLXK010000534.1 GCA_023132955.1 Candidatus Heimdallarchaeota archaeon | reverse complement strand
ACCTAGTTTGACAGAATTTTACAATTTCAGGAGGTAAAACTAATAAACCAGTTTTAAGGTTTGGAAAGAACATGAACCAAACCAATCAATTTGGAACCATTGATTTCCGTTTATCAACTTCTTTCTGTCTCCTAGATCTTTCAGCGATTTTCCTTTTACATAAGTCAGCTATTGACTTAGTAAGAGACCTAAGTCTCATTAATATTATTCACAGTTTTATATTTAAACTCGAAGAAGTTTTTGTTTAAATTGCAAAAACTAGTCAAATTTAAAATCTGGTTGCGGAAACCATTATAAGAGATGTGAGAAGAAAAAAAATACAGAGAGTAAAAGTTAAAGTAACACTCTTATTTCTCGGAAACTCGGTTACTCTCTTCATGCCTTATGGGGCATAATTTCAATAGCTATGTTGTCATCTGTTAACTCTATATCTCTAGCAGCTTTGTGAATGGCCTCTTTAGCTATTTGAATCATTTCATCGGTTGTTAATTCATTAGAATATTTTTCCTTTAGATAAGCAATTGCTTCAGAATCTCCTTCACCCATGGCTTTTGCTTTACAGGAGACTACTCCACCACCAGGATCTACAAATTGTAAATTTGGTCCAGTTTCGTCTAGTCCTCCAAACAACATTCCGACTCCAAAAGGTCTTAGTCCACCTTGTTGAGTAAAGATTTGGACATAATCGCCAGTCTTAACAGCTAAACCTCTAACATCCATTGGAACAGAATATGTTAACTTGAATATTTCTGCTTCAAGGCGAGCTCGACTTATCAAAATACGACCATCAGCAGCAACACCTGCGAAAATTGCTTGAATAGTATTAGAGATTTTATGGATTTTTAAATCAGGTTCATTAAGATCTACTACTCTTAACAATCCAGCTAAAACAACACCGTGTTTACTTTTTATTCCTATTGCTATACTTCCTCTTCTAACTGATTCTCTAGCGTATTCTGTTTGAATGATACGACCTTCAGGAGAATACATTAAAGGTGATCTATCGTAACCCATTGATTGTGGTCCTAACATTTTCTTATGCCTCCAAGTAACCTTTTACTTCATCAGATGCCATCCTTTTGACACCTTTTTTGTTCACTACTAAAACATCCATTCCATCACCTGTTGCTGCATCTCTACTAATAGCTGTAGCTAAAGCAGTTATTGCAACTTTGAGTCCTTCAGCTTCAGT
>JAGLXK010000533.1 GCA_023132955.1 Candidatus Heimdallarchaeota archaeon | reverse complement strand
TTATCATTGGAAAAGGAGGAATGGGTGCAAGAACAACAAAAGCATGCCAAGAAGAAAATTGTATCTATGGTTACTTTACTGGTGGTGCAGCTCTATTAGCAGCTGATCGAATTAAAAAAGTAAATGATGTTTTTTGGTATGAGGAACTAGGAATGCCAGAATCACTCTGGGTTTTCGAAGCTGATGAATTTGGTCCTTTGACTGTTACAATAGACGCTCATGGAGGAAATTTAACGGAACAGATTAAAAAGAAAATAGAAGAAAACAAAAACAAGATTCTGCAAGAACTGTAAATATACTCCTAACTAATTTCTTTTTATTCCATTAGAACGAATTATCAATTATTTTCCCAATTTTCTTTAGTTTATAAACCATTTCAATTATAATATAATTAAGTAGTAACAATGGAAACTGAGTCAAAGGGAGAAAAAAACTGTAAACAAGTTAGCTTAGATGATCTAAAATTAGAAATTCAAGAGGAATTAAAAAATATCAAAAATATTAAGAAAACAATACAGAAATTAAGCAAAGAGAACAAGTATATTCAAGAATTTGATTACAGTGAGAAGAACAAAACCTGCTTCATTTCAGAATTCGTTAAGAATAAATACAGCTGCCAAAAAGGAATATTAATAGATAAATTAACAATTAAAGAACATCTAGCGCATGTATTTGAAGTATGTTTCAAAGAATCAGAATTATTGAGAAACACAATTAAGAAAACAGGAATTGATACCACTTTAAATTCCAGTGACTGGATAAAACTTCTTATTGACGATATGTCGAACATGAATAACATCTTTGGAATCTTGAATGAAAATGGAGCTCAGAATATCTTAGAATTAGCTAAATTTTATTTGAAACAGTATAATAATCCCAGAAATGGTAAATACAAGGTACTAAAGAATGGTGATTTTTCAGATGATTTGAAGAAATTTCTCTGCAAGCTTGAAAAAATCGAAGCTGAATCTTATGTTCGTGTACTTCTGACTAAATGTGGTATTCATGGAATTACAAGCACACATTCTGCTGAATATTTTCTTAAAGCATTTATTAAATTACATTTTGAACAGGACTCAATACGAAGGCACTGGTATAATATTGATACTCATCATTCATTTAATGAAGTTCTTATAAAAGGATTGAAAGGTAAATTTTCCAGTTCCAATGGTTTTGATGATATTTTGTTATCTGCATTTGGAAAAGGCAAATATAAAAAATACAGTTTAAAAACAGTTGAAATGAAAGTTGGAGATGATTTAAGCGGGTTTTTTGATTATATTAGAGTGAATAAAAATTCGAAATTCACATCCCAAATATGCGATGATATCGATAGTTTTCTAGCAAACAGGCTTAAGCAATTGATAAAAAACAATATCTCTTCAGAGATCGTTAATGATATAATAGTGGATTTAAGCAATAAATTCAAATTTACAACTTCAGGAATAGGATACAATTTCAACATTAAGGTAAAATCGAGTAATTTACGTAATGCTCTTATTGATGCTGGTCTCTCTCTGATCAAAACTAATCAGATTTTAAAGGGAGCTATAAAACAAAACCAATTAATTTCATTGATGCAGCATGGAAATGCTCACAAGATGGTAAAAAAGAAAGGATATTTTACAACAATTGACGAAAATGTCCGTGAAATAGAACTTAAAACAAGAATTACTGTTAATGGTTCTGACAAATTTGTAATCACAAAAATACATCGCGATTTTTTCCTTCCAAGATTTGTGATTAGTGGAAATGGAAGATTAATACTAGAAATAGAAGGGTTTAGTTCTGTTCTTCAGATGATGGATAATGAAGGTAAAAAATTCACGGACCAATATTATGCATATTTGAAACTTGAAAGTATATTTAAAGATGCATTAAGTGAAATAAACTCATGTAAAATTGATAATAATACCTCTGCTTGTGAAGTTAGCAGAAATCTAAATGAAATGCACCAATCTATCTATTTTGAAATACTGAAACATTGCAAAGAAGGTTTGTTTGAAGAGCTTTCGATTTTTGATTGTGGAAGAATGTCTCATTGTCTGGAAACAATAAACAATCTGGGTCAAAAAACTAGGACGCAACTTCTGAAATATTTCAAGAGCAAAAGTATTGTACCTTATACTTTTCATCAACATTGGCAAACACCTTACTCCCTTGATAAAGCATTTCAGCTAAGAGGTATAAACACAGATTCTTCTTCAGTAAATGGTTGGATAATTTTAAAAGACATGTACATTGGTAATTTGCTTTCCAACGAAATTGTTGAAATTGTTGACGTGGAAAATATCTGGAATAAATTTCTGGAAGATTCAAATTGGTTTCAAAAAGTATTAAGAGATTTACCCCCTCCATATAAAATACCTGATGGGTTCAATCTAAATCATCAAACTCATACAGTTCGCCCTATTATTTTTTATGATAAAATGTCAATGACCCCAATTGTTGTTAGTGGGTATAATGGTAGAAAACAATGGTTAGGAATGAAGATAGATATGAACAAGTTTTTTGAAAAAAAATCTTCTTTTAGCAAAAATTTGTTTCAGTTTCCAATAAAAATAAACATTAGAGGAGTTGAATTCAGTCAATCAGACGAAATCGTTGATGCATGGAAAAAAAGACTTATTTATGCAGGGGTTCCAGAGGAGCAAGTAAATCTTCTCGGAACTCAATATAATTTCAGAAACGCAGAAGGTTATTTCAGTATCAAAATTTTATTTGCAATTATTTTCGAATATAGAAATATTTGGAATGAATTTGTTACTTGGATTCAAAAATATATTCAATCTGTGACTGATTGGAGTAGGATTTTACCAAATTCAGTGGATCCAGAATTTGGTCTAAGACTTCGTGTTGTGAATGAACAAATTCAATTTGATTATACAGGTACAGGTGATTGGAATGAAGTTTTGCTAGGTATAGGTGCAAAACATGGTGAGGAAACGTGGAGTGTAAGAAAGGAAATAACTCGAACCTTTGTTTTCCCTACACAAAATGAACTGTTCAATAAGCTAATTGCGGATATTCAATATCAAATCTGGAGACTAATACCTGAATCACCTCAAGACGTAAATGTAAATGACATCTGGGATTGTATTGTCTCTAACTGGAATGCATTTTAATTCAATTCATTGGAGTATTGGATTAAAGTGAACCCAATAGTGTACATTCTGAAATTTGTCTGTTGATAGCATAAAACTTTAAATTTGCCTATTTTTTTGGACTCATGAATTCAGCTGAATGCTTATGGGTTTACGAAGTAAAAGAGTTTGGTCCTTTAACAGTTAC
>JAGLXK010000532.1 GCA_023132955.1 Candidatus Heimdallarchaeota archaeon | reverse complement strand
TTCTGCTTCTAGCTAAATTAACACCTATACTAAAAAGATTCAAAACTATGATAATAGATCCAACGATATAGACAATATTGAGAACTGAATTGATTTTCATCATTGTTTGGGCAAAATCTGCTACGATCTTGTTTGCATAATAATCATTCAACTGCACCCAGCCATTGACAGCGTAAGAGTGCTCCAAAAGTGGTAGTTGCCCCACTTCAAAAGTTAGAGAAGTGAAAACTGTAGAAATAATTAGAGCCAAGGCAAAAACAGAAATAACGGTTATTCCGTTAAATCCTCTATGGATCTCTATCGTTCTTTGTTGTTTCAGGGGAGTAGTTTCAAAACTTGTTTTATCCCATAAAAGTTGATTCTTCTTCAGATAAATATGGTTGACTACTTCTCTTGTAAGTTTTTTAGTGTAAAGAAACAGTACTGCTGCAAAAGCTAAGGAAGTGATAAAAGTTACAGCGTTGAAATAGTTTTTATCTGTTTGAAGATAAAGCATATAGATAGTTTGAAACCACCAGGCTAATACAGCTATAGGTAAAAACCAGATAGCTTTTGAAGGATACTTCTTTTCTGTGAAATAGATAGGTGCATCTGTGAATGTTCGCAAAGGATAAATATTCTTATCTATTCTTAGAAACTTCATACCTCTGGCAACATGATAGATTTTGACTAATTTATTGCTCAACCTTTTTCTTTGATGGCCGTCAACAACATGTATCTCAGAATGAATCTCATCGTGGAAACTCAAAGGATTGAAAATATTGTCGTCTTCTTCATCATATTGCTCTTGTCTTTTTCTTTGTTCATTTTTCTTTTGTTTACTCATTTTTTTCACCAGGTAACCATTAAAATAAATGCAATTAAACCAATAATCGCAAAAACTAAGGAAACTATGCTCTGTTTCTTTCTATGTCTGAACAGATTTTGTATAGATAATTTTTCCAATTCAGTTTTAAGAGGAAAATAAACTTTTTCATAAAAGAACCATCCTCCCGCAACAAATCCTCCAACTGTGACGACGCCCATCAGAACCTGCATAAGATTGATTCTTCCTTTTGTTTCACTTGGAATCTTTTCAAGTTGGATTGTATACCTTTTCAGCTGGGAAGTAGTGCTCCATTCGTGGAAGTAAGAATTATACTGCTTGTTATAAGTCGGGGAACAAGTGAGGTTATACGATCCACTTGTTAACCAAAAATGATAAGTTGTGTTTCCTGCTATATTAAATCCAGGATGGCTAACGCCGTTGCGTGTCACCTCCACGAGTACATAGAAATTGTAAGGATTGACAAATTCAGCCAGATAATAGATTATGCTTATATCCACATAATTGGTTTTGGTAGAATCCGTTAAGTAGACTTCTACTGTTTTCAAAGTTACATTGAAATAATCAGTCACATAGATTGTGAAGTTTGTTTCTGTTGTAATGAAATTTTCAGGTAACCTGTAAGAGTCATTAATATAGTTCATGTAAAATTTAACTGTCGTGAAAGTCAGACCTAACCCAAACTGATCAAATAGATCGATATCGACGAGATAAACGTTTATTGTACTAGGGGCATTGTAATACCCATATTCAAGTGTCAAATTGAAATTATTTGTGACTATGTCAACTGTAACATTCACATAAGTATCATAAGCAAGATTTCTTTCCCAGGACAAGCTAGTGAATTCATCGAGGGTACTAATCAAAGTAGAATTCTCATAAACATATGCTGTTGTATTCCCCCAGTTCGTAAAGTAGCTATAGAAACAATAAAAATCATTTTCCGAGAATTTTTCATACAACAACTCAAAAGTATTTATATCAGGTTCAACATTGGTTATCCCTATTTCCAAATAATCCCAAACCTCTTCACCTTGATAAATATAAATAGAGAAATTCAAGAAACCATAATCTGGTATGAAAGACCAAGAACTGAACCCCTCACCAACAGCTGAACCGAGCCAAGAATCATTTAAAGCTAGCCTTACAGTTGTGTTCCCGAAATAAGTTGAATATTCAAAATAGATTAGCCCTGCAAGAAGATCTATACCAGGATTCCACAAATCTAGATAATAATTATACTCTGTTTCAGGAGCAGCAAGAGTCAAACTGAAAACAATTATATCCCAAGTAT
>JAGLXK010000531.1 GCA_023132955.1 Candidatus Heimdallarchaeota archaeon | reverse complement strand
AGAGATAAGCCTTCATAAATTAGTTGTCTTTCTCTTAATTTTCTTTTATATTTTGATAGATTGGATGAATCCATTGAAAGTTTGTCTACTAGTTGACTATTCCTTAATGTTTGTTCTTTTAGGATTGTTTGGAAAACAAGAAATTCGAGTTTATTGAATTTAGGCATGATTTTAGATCGATAATCAAAGAATATTTGAAGAAAAATGTCCCATGAAAGGTTCTGATTATTCTGATTATAATAATCGAGAATTTCAAGGAAGTATTTTGATGTTTCATCTGAGCAACAAAAGGTATAGTAAGAAATGGGAACTCTATAATTAAAATTCTCAAATCTTAGTGGCTTACGATTTTTTGACCAAAATGCATACCATTTCTCTTTTTTCTGTTTCTTTGCCATTATTTTAGTTAGAGCATGAAAACAGATTATATCCCATTCTGGTGTATCTAAATTGACTTTATAGTTATTAATTAGTTTCTCAAAACCCTTGTATGTATCTAACAGTATAGTTTTTGCTAGCTCCATTCTTTGTTTTAATTCAGGATTTTGAGTATAAGACATCAATTAGTTAGCTAATAGGCTTTTATTAATCTTTTTTGTTTAAATGTAGGTTTTTTGCTCTCAGTATCGGGTAAACTTACCCGATTACTATTTCTTACTCTCTAAGCCTGAAGTTTGGTTCTGCTTTGATTTTACCTCTTTTGTCTGCAGAAAATTAGCTTATGCTATCGGATGAGAATGTTAAAACGGAGGTGAAAAACAAAATGGATCCTGAAGAATGGTTACCTGATGACCCATCACCTTGGCCTCCATAAAGGTCAGGTAATAGGGACAAGAGGAGTATTAAACCTCCTCTCAGTTCCTAGGAGATATACGAATATTCAGGAATACTCACGTGTTCCTTTGAATCGTAAAAACACAGGAACTTCCCTAGTTTGAGAATATATTTATACTATTTATCTTTTTTTCTTTTTTTCTTACTTGGTGTTTTTTGCAAATGATTATACCATTTTATGACCTTTTTCATAGTTTTAAATAAAATCCAAAAATCTATAGCTAGGAGTTGGAATAATGGAAGAATTATATCAATTCAAATGCTTAGAGTGTGAGTTGGAATTCAAGCTAGGGAGGAAGAAGGGAGGGGGAAGGGAGGGGGAAGGTTTGAGGTTTTATAATAAGAAAACTAAAGAGATTTCTTCTAATGAAAAATCTGTTTTCAATATTAAACATCCAATAGGAATCATAAGTAATTCTCCAGTAGGAAAAAAAGTATATATTGAAAATCAGGATGGAGAAATTAAGATCAAATGTCCTCGTTGTTATTCCGATCAAACATTAATTTTCAGATTAGACGATTGGATAGTGGACTACCAAGTTTGGTAATTCTAAAGATATTTTTGAAATTTTGAAATGAAATGGTATTCTTGCATTGAATTTTTATAAAAACCAGACTTTCTGGAAAGGGTTTTTATTCTGAAGTTGCATGAAAGCAAGTCTCTTAAATTAAGAGGATGAGACAAAATGAAAAGAAGGATTTATACTAGTATTCTATTCTTACTACTTGTTATATCAATATTCCAAACACCTATAATCAGATCTACTAATGCAGCAACTTATACTTCTAATAAAATTTCTTCAGGTGGGTCAAGTTACACTCTGTATCTAGATTTAGATACTACATCTTGGCACGCGAAAATACTTATTACCTCTATGTTGGACTCATTGTCAACAGTTTTGGTTCAGGGATATATGATTTTCATGAAATAGTTCTTTGGATGAAGTTTGACGATGGTAGCGGTTACACAGTAGTTGCTGAATCTGAATGGGGAATGATAGACACAGAAGGAGATTATTATGAAAAAGGTTGGTATTTTGTACCATCAGAAGTAACAGTAGATTCTTTTTCAATTTACATTGGATCTGAATTCTGGGAAGATGTTGGTTGGGGTGATCCTTATACTTATGATGGATGGACTAAGATGGTAGATATAACAGTAAGTAATCCTGCACCTCCTTTAATTACACACCCTAGTGATATAACTTATGAAGAAGGAGATACAGGAAAAGAGATTTCTTGGACAGCTACTCACAATAGCCCAGATGACTATTATATCTATCAAGACGATGTACAAGTTGAAACAGGTTTTTGGTCTTCAGGAGTACCAATCACATATGATGTCAGCGGTTTGCCTATAGGAGATTACAAATTTGAAATCGATGTCTGGGACGATTATATTCAATGGAACACAGATACAGTCTATGTTCATGTCAGAGATTTAACAGCACCAATAATTAATTCTCCAGTAAACATAACATTTGAAGATACGGCAACAGGAAAGTTTGTTGAATGGATAGCTTCCGATAATTACCCAGATAACTATGTGCTAACTAGAAATACAGAATTAGTGGAATCTGGAACATGGAATGTCGATACACAACTGCGTTTCTCTTTAGACAACTTGGAAGGAGGAACATATACTTATTGTTTGACTATTTATGATGAATCAGGTCTATATTCAACTGATTGTGTTGAAGTAACAGTCATTGGTACAACAAAAAGTGGCAACAATCCCATTCTAACGACCATTATATCAATAGTAACACTACTTTCATTAGCATCAATATTCAAAAGGAAACCTATTTGAGTAATTGTCTAAGAGAAGAAAATCAACTAAATGTTTCCTTTATTTTTTTTTATAACTTATCCAAAACATAATTAAAAAGAAGGATAAATTGGTATTTCTCTTATCTTTTTTTACCAATTTGCTACCAAAAAAAGTCATTTAAGAAAAACATGTATAAAAACTAAACTGAGAGATGATGAGAAGAAGTTTTCAATTTCATTGTAACTGTTGTGAGTTAGATTTAATCCTTTACAAAGGATTTGAGAAGAAGTATAACAAAGAATCAACGAATTATTACTGCTTTAATTGTCATAAAATCGCCTACCATAATCAGTGTGTTGATTGTGGAGAGAAATTATACTATGCAGTAGAAATTCCAAAAGAAAGGAAATATTCAGTTTTAGAGGAAGAAAATTCTATTGACCTCAAATTAGAGTGTATGAGATGCAAATCTAAAGATACAGAATTGACTCAGATTGGAGAATGGGAGTATTAATGTTAAATTCATTCAATATGGTAAATTCTAATTAATTTTTTATATTTTTGAAACTTTTTAACAAACATTTTTATTTCAAAAATAAAATTACCTTAAGTTGTATAATTTGAGATGATTTAAGATGAAAAAGAAAGCAATTAGTTTAATAACAATTATAGCATTAGTAATTTCTATATTTCAAGGTTCTCAGTTGTTAATAGCTGATTCTTTAATTATCAATGATGGGTTTACAGATTCAGTTGATATCTCTAATCTGCAGCATATTTTGAGTTTTGATGTGGATAGAGAGGTGACAAATGCTCCCTTAGTCGAAAAAATGAGTGATAATAAACTAGATATAAATCCTCTTCCTTCTTATCTACCAAAGCAATCAAGTATAATCTATGATACTTACGAAGCCTATTTACTCAACTTTACTTATCAAAAAATATACCAGATTAATGCTCATCAAGACCATAGTGGGGATATTGTACATTATGACATAGATGAATCAGTGGAAATAACGCTTTTTGCGAGCTTACCTGTTATACTTCTTGTCTATAGGAATACTACAGTAGAAACTGATCAACACACGCAAGTAATTACAAAGTCAATACTAGATGACAATTACAAAGCTAGAGCTTCTTTATCTGTAGATTTCATAATCGATTACTACTTCGAATTTGATGTTTTTAGTTTAGTTACAGTTGGACCTGGTTCAGTTTCAATCCCTGTTTTCAATAGGAATTGGGAATTTGACACACCTTTGGATGGAAAAGCTATTTTAGATAAAGTTTCAATTCCTTTCTATTCAGCAGGTATAGCTAGCATTGGAGTAGCTATTGGTCCAGAAATTGATGCAGATTTTACATCTAAGGTTAAGGTTAACAATCCAAATATAACTCTCTCTCAAGATGAACTTTTATGGGATAAAGATGGAAGTATTCAATCATTTTCATATTATGTTCCAGAGTTTTTCTCAGAAGATAGTATTTTACTAGAATTATTTGATTTCAATATGGATTTAATTTTGAACTTAGTTTTATATCTTGAAATCAAATTAGATTTGCTTCTTTTCAGCAAAACTTTTCACTTCCCGATTTTCGCTTTTCCTGTAACATCAGAACAATTATCCTGTGAAAACGTTAGTACCTTGAATCTAGATACTACAGTGATACCTAATGATAATCCACCATTTGTTTATGGAATAGATTATTGGTATGAGGATACATTGGGAGACGTTGATGGACTAATTGAACGTGGAGAAACAATAGATTTCGGTTTCTGGTTAGGTAATATAGGAAATGGTTCAGCACTAAAGATTAACACAACAGCTACTTGTGAT
The DNA here is from genome assembly GCA_023132955.1 of Candidatus Heimdallarchaeota archaeon. Classification (GTDB taxonomy): domain Archaea; phylum Asgardarchaeota; class Heimdallarchaeia; order Heimdallarchaeales; family Heimdallarchaeaceae; genus UBA460. The sequence continues at coordinate 196 of JAGLXK010000531.1, read as the reverse complement.
AATTTTACGGTTACGGGAAGCGATTCTTTACCTATTCTCTACAAAAACTTAGATAATTATGGTTATCAATCAGGATTCCAATTTACGATACCAACAGACTTTGCTGCTAGTTATTTCTGGATTGATGTTCTAATAGAATATCTAGGAGTTAATGGAACATATTACAGTACTGTTTATTATATTTACATGCCTTGTG
>JAGLXK010000530.1 GCA_023132955.1 Candidatus Heimdallarchaeota archaeon | reverse complement strand
ATAGAATTAATGCAACACCTCGACTGTGAGGCGATGGCGGTAGTTGTGCATAAACAGGTTGTTGTGGAACAACAACATTTACTGCAACTGCTTGACTTGTTGATTGAACTTGAGGTTGTTGTACTGGTTGTTGTACTGGTTGTTGTTGAGTTGCTTCTTGTATCTGTTTCCCACAGTTTGCACAAAACTTTACTCCTTGTTCTAAAGTTGCTCCGCAATTTGGACAAAAATACTTTGCTGCCATAATAATCACTTTTTAAGGTAGTAAAAATTATTCAATTCAAATATATAACATTTATGTAACCTTTTGATAGTCATCTACTTGTCGATGGTATGTTAGTAGATTAGCTACAAATTCACAAACATAAACTTGTTATCTGACCTGCTTTTCAATCTTTTTTTTGAATTTCTCACTCTGTTTAGTTCCCAAAAAAAGAACTACTCCTACAGCTTGAAATCCAAATACAATCGTTACTATGAAATTAAATAAAGTGTGTCCTGCTCTACGGCTTGCATGGAAAACAAGATCCTTTCTTACAGCTCCTATAGCTATAGTTATTGTGAAAAGAACAGTTATTATGATCATAGCTAGGAACGAATAAACGTTGATACGAGGAAATTCTTTGTCTATAAAGAAAACAATAGTATATGCTAAAATTGCACCAAACAGAAACGCCGGGGCAGTATAAATTAACATGATATGTCTAGAAAAAGCTGTATCAGCTGGAGAATAAGCGAAAATAATGTACAGAATTCCTTGAACTACACCTAAAACTGTTCCTGATAAACTCAACCACTTTGTAATTTTTTTCTTTTGAAAGAATGTCCACATTATTGAATAAAAGATTAGCACAAAGATGGCTAGCAGATTCTAGTGCAGTTGTATACAAAAACCTAGAAATTGTATTAGACTCTCCATTATAAGCTGTGATTCTTCCTAGATCACTCATGGCCCCATATAGAAAATCAAATCCCTCATCTGCAGGATCAAGAAAATTACCTCCTGGATAATAGTGAATTGCAAGAACAAAAAGTAGATTGGTTAATACTGTGATAACAATTAGACCAATAAAAATTCTCTGTAGTAGTCTATCTTTCTGCAATCTAACCCTCTATCTCTTTTTTAGATTGACGTTTAATATAAATATAAGCCCCAATCCCTTGAAGACCATACACAAAGATCTGGATAAAATTAAATAATGTATTACCTGCTC
>JAGLXK010000053.1 GCA_023132955.1 Candidatus Heimdallarchaeota archaeon | reverse complement strand
TTATATTTTACATTAGTGAAAGATTTGATTGATTACAACATCTAGTTCAGGATCTTTTGGAGTTCCATCATAAGCAATAATTTTATCTATGCAAATAATCCTACCACAATAAGCTCTAAGCAATTCAAGATTATGACCAACGGTGACAACTGTTATTCCGTGGGTGTGATTTAGGTAATCTAAAAGCTCCATAACTTCCTCAGTCATTTTGAAATCAAGAGCACTTGTAAATTCATCTAAAAGCAGTACTTCAGCTTCAGCTGCTAGAGCTTGAGCAATTAAAACTCGTTGTTGTTGTCCTCCACTCAAATGACCAATAGGACGTTCTAGCATATGATCCATCTCGACTAGTTTCAATGCATCAAGGGCTTTTTGCTTATCTTCTTTTGTTAAAGGCTTACCAATACCTGCTTTTGCATATCTCCCCATCTCAACAACATCTTTAACTAAAGCTGGGAAGTTACGATCAATGTCTGATATCTGTGGGACATATCCAAACTTAAATTTAGTTTCTTTAGGGATTTTATCCTCAACTTCGTTACCAAACAAAGCTACTTGACCAGTAAGAGGTTCCAATAGTCCCATAATTGTTTTTAACAGAGTAGTTTTTCCTGACCCATTAGGTCCACAAATACCTAGAAAATCGCCTTTGTAAATGTCAACATTTACTTCATATAAAGCTACTAAGTTACCGTATACTACATTGACATCCTTTAAACAAATAACAACATCTTTTGAAGCTTTAGAGCTCATTTCTCTTCCCCTCCAAAATCATGTTCATGTTTTGTGGGAGTTTTCTTCCTATCTAAATCGGTTTTGTAGATAAGTAATCCCTTTTCATCATGTCTGTGAGGTATATCTTTGGCTAAACAACTTTCCTCTAAACAGTATTGTTTTCCTAAAATTGTTTTTGAGCAATAATCACAGTCTGCTATAACATGTCCTGTTCCTGATTTTCTTCTTTTTGGTGATAAAGCAAAAGAAACTATGAAAATTAATGTTGCTACTCCAACAATAGTTGATCCTGATGGCAAATCCCATAAATAGGAAATTGCTACTCCTAGAAATCCAGAAATAACACCAAAAAGACTACCCAAAAATAACATTTTCTTTAGCTTGAAAGTCCATTGGTATGCTGCTGCAGCAGGTGTTATTATCATCGCAAAAACTAGAATTGCTCCTACGGCTTTAAGCGAAATGTCAATTGTGATTGCCATTAAAGCGAGAAATAGATAATTAAAAAATCGTACAGGTATACCAATGATATCAGCCATTTCTTGATTAAACGTCATGAAGTATAATTCTTTCTTTAACCCCAAAATTATTAATAGAACTGAAACTGCGACAAAGAATAAGATAATCAGATTTTCTATGGAAACAAGGAAAATATTTCCAAATAATATAGACCTTACATCTGTTGAGTAAAAGGGCATGAGGCCAATAAACAGAATTGCTAATGCCATAAAACTTGTAAATACTATTCCAATTATCACTTCACTTTTCATTATCTTCTTTTCATTTACATAACCTACACCCATCGAAGCAATCAAACCAAATGCAATGATTGTGATAAGCGGATCAATTCCTAGAAGAATTCCTAATGCAGCTCCTGCAAAAGCTGAATGAGCTATTGCTTCCCCAAGGAAAACCATTCCTTTTAGAAGCACAAATACGCCTATTACTCCCCCTAGGACTCCTATGATTAACGCCGTTCCTAATGCTCTAAGAAGAAAATTATCAATAAATACTATAACTACAGTTATCAGTCCTCCTAGAATTACAATTGTAGCAATTGTTTTGAAAAGAAGTGATTCTTTTAAGGAGTCAATAAATGTACTACTAACTGACATGAAATAACTTTCTCTTTCTAACTATTTGTTCGTTGTGGTTTAACGACAAATAATAAATAAGTTCTTGGCAATGTAGCTTGAATGAATCTAAAATTTAGAAGAGTGCTCTCTTTCACTTCGCTATTTATGTTCCTAGTTTCAACTTCTGTTATATCTGCAGCAAACTTTGAACAAGGAGAAGATTACTCCTTTTCTGAAGAACCTACCGGTGAAATCAAAGTAGTTGCAAGTTTGTCAGTAATTGCAGACTGGGCAGCTGAAATAGGTAAGGATTTGTTTGTTCCAGCTGCTGTGGTTACTGGGGGCGAAGATCCTCATACTTTTGAGTTGTTACCTAGTGCTATAAAAATGATCTTAGAATCTGATCTTTTCATTATTTTTGGACTTCCTGGTCTTGAATCATGGATTGATTTAGAAGCTAGTGAATATTCTAGTTTGAATGTCCTATATTTAGCTACTGAAGACATGATGGAAGTAGATCCCATTACTGGAAATGCAAATCCTCATCTGTGGATGGATCCAAATTTAGCGAAAATTTTCACTCAAAACATTACTGATGAAGTTATTTTACTTGATATTGCTCATCAAACAGAGTATGAATCAAATAGAGATAACTATCTAGCAGAACTTGATGATTTATTAGTAAGTATACAAGAAACTCCTTTCAATCGAACTAATGGCTTGAAAGTAGTTGTACATCATCCATCTTTTCTCTACCTTCTGAATATATTAGGTGTTGAAAGAATGGGTGTTATTGAAGAACATGAAGGATCTGAACCATCAGCTCAACACATAGAGGAAATTATTGAAACGATGATTACTGAAAATGTATCTATTATTATCACCCAACCTCAGATTGAAGAGAAGCTAATAATCCAGATTGCACGAGATACAAACGCGGAATTAGCAAAATTAACCCCTCTTTTAGGTGTAAACAACATTTATACATATATTAATATGATTGAGTATGATATTCTTTCTCTGCTTAACCCTGAAGCTGTGGAAGAAAAAGGATGGGTATTGACAGCTTTCATAATTGGTATAAGTTTTTTCGGTGTAACTGTAATTGTGTTGGGTTATTTCCGATTCAAGAAGTGAAGTCTGATGAATGAAGAAGAAAAACCTTTTGCTGTTATAACAGGAGCATCAAGTGGAATTGGGGAAGCTTTTGCTCGAGGATTCGCAGTTATGGGATTTAATTTAATTATTATAGCTCGAAGAGAAAACAAACTTCAAGAATTAGCTGTAGAATTACAAAAGAAGCATGAAATTGCTGTTCTAACAATAGAAGCAGATCTTTCAAAAATTGAAGAAATTGAAACTGTTTATGAGAAATTGAGAGGAACTGAAAATATAACTTTTCTAGTTAACAATGCTGGATATGGGATTTCAGGTAGCTTTCTTGAAAATGATTTGACAAAACAAATAGATATGATTAATGTGCATAATATTGCTAGTTTTCAGCTATGTAAAGCTGTTCTCCCTCAGATGGTAGAGAGAAACACAGGGACAATCATTAATGTATCTTCTATTGGTGGATTGATGGTAAAATATGGTGGTGTCACTTATACAACAACTAAGGCTTTCTTGGTAACTTTGTCTGAAGCACTACAAGAAGAGCTGAGACATACGAACATCAAAATTCAAGCTCTTTGTC
>JAGLXK010000529.1 GCA_023132955.1 Candidatus Heimdallarchaeota archaeon | reverse complement strand
GAAGCTATTCTCTCTTTGAATGGTCCTGTTACACCAGCTGATAGATTGTTTTTAAAAATGAATGATATAGAAGTTTTGCAGGAATATACAATAATTTATGCTTTACATGTAAAAGGAACTGCTGAGAATTTACTCAAAATTCGCAATCTAGGTTCTTCACTCTATCTAGAAGAAAATGCATTAGGACATGCTCTCTTATTTGATGTAACAGAGGATTTTGGCGTGAGGAAAGTTTGGCAATCAGCACAAGGGTATGGATACACAGGAGATCCAAATACAGCTATAGCTATACTAGATACAGGAATCGATGATACCCATCCTGACTCTAACTTCAATGTAGTGTACTGGCAAGACTTTGTAGGTGCATATGCAACACCGACGGATAAAGGCGAACATGGAACTCATGTAGCAAGCATAGCTGCCTCTAAGGGCGCTTCTAGCAGCACTTCTATTATTAAGGTACAAGATTCAGGCTATCTTCATAGTACGGATGGTTGGTGGTGGCGATACTCTTGGTTTTACCTAAGCTCAGCTCAAACTGTAACAGTTTACTATACGTGGGAAGGTGGAGGTTCAACATACATAGGTTTTATAGATTCTACATCTACTTGGGTTGCAGGTAGTGCAAATGATGCTACTTCACCAGGTGTATATTCATATGCCTTTACTACACCTGGATGGTATGCTGTTGTTTATGGTAATGGAGTGGGTGCTGGAGGTCACTATTTCTCTGGAGAAGTTGTTTATAATACTGGTTGGACAAATCCATACGCTGATAACCGAGGAGCTTTTACAGGCGTTGCCCCAGGAAGTAATATCGTTTGTCTGAAAGTTTTAGATGATATGGGTATCGGTCCAACTAATTCTCTTATAAATGCTCTTCAATGGCTGGAAGATTTTGGTCAGTCCTATAATGTGACAGTTGTAAACATGTCAATAGGTTGGCCTACAATTGTTTCATCAATTGATCAAGCAGTTACTAAATTAGTTAGAGAAAAGGGTATAGTTTGCGTTGTTTCAGCTGGGAATGACGGAACTTCCTCAGGTGGAATCTATTCCCCTGGCTCATGTCCTGATGCTATCACTGTCGGTGCAGTCAATAAAGCTAGTGAGATTGCTTATTACAGTAGTAATGGTCATT
>JAGLXK010000528.1 GCA_023132955.1 Candidatus Heimdallarchaeota archaeon | reverse complement strand
AGTTGCTAATAGATGGTTAACTGTTGTTTCTAATGATTGAGGAGAATGATATGTATCTGCATCTGTAAATAGAAGTATATCACCCCTTGCTTCTTTATACGCAATCTGACATCCATATGATTTACCTATCCATCCTTTGGGAAGATGAGAATCAACTACTATCTTATCTGAAAACTTCTTTGCTATTTCTACTGTTCTGTCTTGAGAACCACCGTCAGACACAATAATTTCCTTTCTTGGGTAATCTAATTTTAGCAAACTTTCAAGACAACGTCCTATGTTATTTTCCTCTTCTAACGTAGGTACTATTATACTAACTAGTGGAAGATCATCATCTTTAATCTCAATTGTTTGCCAACCATTCTTACTATTTTGGACTAAAACAATGAAGTATACTACGCAGGCTATTACTAAAAAAAGATAAAGTGATTCTAACACAAAACCCATTATAGTACACTTCTAACAAAGATGCTTCCAGCTTGTTTATAATTATTTTTCATTGAGAAAAAGGGATATTTTGGAAATAAGTTTTCATTAAAATGGAAATAACTAAAATAAAAAGGAAAGAAAATTAAGTTGTTTGAATAGGACCTTCTGGAGTCATGTAAACTGTGTGCTCGTGCTGACTCACAAATGAACCTGCATTATCAGCAAGTACATGATATTGATAAAGCGCCCCTACTTGAATTAGTTCTCTGATTCCCATTTTAGCTTTTGCTGTACCAATTTCCTTATAGATCCATCGTGTAGCCACTGGAAGTCTGAAATATTCTTTATCCAATAATCTCCTTACTTGCTTAGCTGCATCGGTTCTTAGTGGAAACCTTCCTTCTGCCAGTCTTACAATGTTTAATTTTGTACGATCTTGATGAGAATCTCCTGATCCTGTAGTTGCAAATGTTTCTATAGCAAAAGCCTCATCCTGCAGAACTAAATTTCCTTTTCTACCGGATACATTAGGAATTGTTTTTGGTCCATGAACTCTATATTGCATCAGAAGGTGACCAGATAGATCTTTAACTGTTGTAAAACCATATCCTTCAATTATGTTAGCAATTAAATCACCAAGTTTGCCAGTATAACCACCAACACGGATTACCTTTACTGCTGTTTCAGTGGCTTCTTTGCTGGCTTTAATCAGATCCTTATGAACATCATCAAAAGCTACAGTAAATGCGGTATCAGCAATAAAACCGTCATGATGAACACCAACATCAAGCTTTACAACATCGCCTTCTTTGATAACTAATTCATCTTCCCAAGTACAGGCGTAGTGGGCTGCATGATTATTTATAGCAACATTCAGAGGAAATGCTGGTTTCATACCTGCATCAGCAATCATCTTATCAGCTGTTTCACACAAATCTAAAGCCTTAATCCCAGGTTTAATCATTTCATTTAATTTAAGTAAAATGCTTTTTGCGACTTCTCCAGCCTTCTTATATTTCTCTAGTGGAGTTTCTTCCTTAACTTCTTCTACTTCTTCATCGACTTTTTCAGGAGTTTCTTTTTTGACTTCCTCTTTAGTCTTTTTTTCTTCACTAGCCATTAATTTCACCAGAATTGAAAAATATTCTAATTCTGTCTTTATAACTCTGACGTTTTATTCACTTTATGGGTAAAAAAGAAAGAAAAAGAAGAAGATGCATTATCCAGTTATGAAATTGGAATACCATAAAATATACACACAATTGCAGCTATGAATAGTGCCCCAGCGATTATCCAACTGAAAATATTTTTATTAGAGCCGAATTTGGTACCACCATCAAGAGTATACATCCTTTTGATCATAACCACAGGCCTTGGTGTTCGTCGATACCATCCTTCAATTGTAACTTGAGAACCAATAAGACGATCGACTCTAAAGAGAGCAGTAATCCATCTCATGAACCCAAATAAAGGATTATAATCCAAAGTTATAATCCCTGAAGGATCTTGTAGTACAACATCTTCACTGAAATAGTAACCAGGTTGACCTCGACCTATTATTGTTCCTTGCAATTGAATTGGTTTTCCTCTAAATGGAGATGCCTCGGCAAATCCATCATCTGATACATCAGTAACTGCACCCATTATAGAAATGAGAGGTATTTCCTCACCAAGTCGAGGAAATTTGATTCTTGTTCTCCAAACCCATAATAATCCAGCTAATGCGAAACCAGATCCAATTCCAATCCACATCCAACTAGAAGTGACACCAGGGAGTCCAAATGCATAGAAAATGCCAATAATTCCAGGTAAGATAAAAACCAAAGCTGGGGCAATATACATCAAGAAGAGATCAATTAGAAATTCATCCCACAATGATTCCCTTATTTGATCAAC
>JAGLXK010000527.1 GCA_023132955.1 Candidatus Heimdallarchaeota archaeon | reverse complement strand
ATCTGAGAATCATGAGCAAAACAATGGATGATGTAAGAACTTATTTTGAGGAATTCATAAGATCTTCAGCTATAGATGCTGAAATTAAAACAAAAGGGAGCATAGGTCCAGTTTATACCAAAAAGGATTCAACACTTGTTAAAACAAGCATTACAGTAGCTAAAGAAATGGGATTATCTGATTATCCGGTTGAAATGGGAGGCGCAACAGATTCTAGATGGTTTAGTGCTAAAGGAGTTCCTTCAATCGAATTTGGCCCACTTGGAGGGAATGTACATGGAGCAAACGAATATGTAGAACTATCCAGCTTAGAGGTTGTAAGAGCATTTTATTTAAAGTTATATTCTCAATTGGTAAATAAAAGCTGAGACAAAGCAAATTGATTCAGCTTAACTTATATATTTGCAAAAAATACTTACAAAAGAATTAAAATCAAGTAATAAGAAATAAGGTAGGGATAGTATGTCACTTGAACCAAAAAGAGCATACAAAATTGTTTTGATTGGCGATCCAGAGGTTGGCAAGACATCAATTCGTAGAAAATATATGGGAAAGTCATTCCGAGCTGATTATCTCAAGACTCTTGGTGCTGACTTCGCAGCTCAGAAAGTGGTTGTTGAAGGAGAATCTGTACTTCTAACAATATGGGATCTTGCAGGACAATCGATCTTTCATGGAATGAGATCATCCTTTTACCATGGGTGTAAATGTGCACTTGTAGTGTTTGATGTAACTAATCCTAAATCTCTAGAAAATTGCTACAAATGGGCACAAGAGGCATCAAATTATGCTAAGAATTCTCTAAAAAACATCTATCTTATTGGAAATAAAATAGACCTCGAAGATGATAGATTAGTACAACCTGAAAACATAGAAACTGTAGCTCAGCAGTTCAGGGAATCGCTGAATTTCCCAGTAGAATTATATGAAACATCTGCACTAACAGGTGAAAATATTGTTGAGCTTTTTGAAAATATGAGTAGAAGGCTAATTATCGGTGATGATAAAAAGGAAGAGCAGATGGAAGTACAGGAAATCGAGAAAGCTCCTGAAATAGAACAACAAACTCAAACTGAATCAACCAAAACTGATGAGTCAGTAGGGAAAATTGTAAAAATGCTAGAAGAACTGGAAAATAAAATGTTCAACCTTCACAATGATTTGAATGAAGTGAAAAAAATAATTAACGACTTGAAATAAGTCAAGTAAAAGAGCTTACTTACATAAATTGAAGTATAACGTTCTGAGAATACATTCTTGAGCAATTCTTTGATTTCTGAGATTCAAAAATTAACACTTCTTATAGTATTATACCATAATATTGCATAATACTTTTATATTATATAAAGGTTGAATTATTTGGCTTACAAAGATGTAAGCAAAGGTGAAATAAAAAATGAATAAAAAAGGACTAATTTTAATTTTCCTTTTCGTAGTATCTACTGTCGGTGTAGTTGCTTTGACAAACGCAGCAATCGATGACAACAAAGTAGAAGTCACAATCAACTTTATACCATCAGCCTATATAGACAAGGGCTATTGTTGGGTTGAATTTGACCAGAGATTCATTGATGACAATTTCGTCTTCGGTGAAAACGACGATATATATTTCGCGTTCTCTTACGATGTTGCACTCGAAGCTTGGTTTGGAGCTGTAGCCCCAGGTGGTGGCAATCAAAATGACGTTTGGTTCTATGCAGAGCAAAACAACTGGACAGCAGGTTACACAGGAGATGTTCTTTACAATGAAACCAGATTTGCTGGTTGGATAGATGTTATACTCGATGGATATGGCTTGGGTACAAGTAACTTCGACATAGCAGCAGATGATGGAACCTATCAAAAAATTGCTATACAACTGGATATAGGATGGCACTATCTGACAATATCCGCAGCAGAATTAGTTTCTGATGGCAATCACACAGAATGGTTTTGGGAATATTCTCATGATGCAAAGAAATTCTACGTTGGGGAAAACAGAGATGTCATTCCTCCAGTATCAGTAAAAGCATACTTCAATGAAGTAGATGTTACTGCAACCGCAATGAATTCTGAAGATCTACCCTCTCAAGGATACAATATTACAGAATTTTTAGACAATCCAAGACCAGTTGCTGAGGCTAATTTTACAACACAAATCCAAACTGTAGAAGAAGGTGATAACGTTACAACTGTAACAACTACTGTAGAAGCTTACTTCAACGCTTCAGATGTTAATCTCAATCTTGCAGATGCAGGAGCAGTTGTTTATGACAATGTCTATGAAATGGGACCAATGACAAACATGTGGATAGTAAACGACAATGTTGGAGTAATATGGAATGGAAGTGCATACATATCTGTAGACAATGTATTTTATAATACTACCAGTGCCAGTTACGAGAATGATCTCGGAGTGATATCTTGGGATAATACTTTACCTGGATTAAACATTGGACAGAACTATGTATACTTCGTCTTATACGGAATGGCAGTAGACGACTTAGCAATGTGGTGGACAGATGGCGCTGTACCAGCTCCAAGAGTATTGGCTGACGTAGCAATATTCTACATATGGATAGGCGACCTGCCAGAATCAACCGGTTTAGGCTTCGGCATATTTATAAGTGTCTCAATACTCGGGCTAGCAGCCGCACTATATTTTGTGCGTCGTAGAAAATAATATTAGGTGAGCTTAAAATGAAGAAAAAATCAACAATTTTCGCACTTTTTATTCTCTCTAGCTTGATCGTGATGAGTGCATTTAATGCAAACACTATGCAGGCACAAGAACCCATCGCAAATTTAACTTTCAAAACAAATGGTGGTGGAGTTAGGCCTGATTATGGATTGTACATTGCACAATACTTGCGAGAAATAGGTATTGAAGTAGAAGTCAGAGTAGAAGAATGGGTAGTATTCATAGGAACACTGTATACAACACACAACTACGATTTAGGTTGCGTAGGTTTAACTGGTGGTGGAGCTAGCCCAGGAGCAAGAGATATTTGGACAACTGAAGGTTCATTAAACATATTCGGGCTAAACACAGAGATGCCATATGGTAACCTATCTGAAACTATGCAAGACAAAGGTGTTATTACAGTAAACCCAGAAGAAAGACAAGCACTGCTTTATGATTGGCAACAGCTAATGATGGACAAGATTATTCCAATTCTGCCATTATACTCTTCAAGAGGATACGACGCTCTATGGGCTAATACACTTGGTTATGATATCCGATGGGGAATTACTGATTCCTTACCATACATGAGCTATGCTGGTTATCATGACGGTCAAGATAGTCTTGACGAATTCAACTTAGCAGATGCTAACTGGAAAGATCTAAATCCATTGATATCGATTGATGCATCTAGTGGTTTCATTCAAAATTTGATGATGGAGCCAATTCTTCAAATGAACCCAGATTACGCTCCATTGAGGACAGGACTTGTATATGAATGGGAACAAATCGATGAAACACATTACCAATTCTGGATGCTCGATGATGTCTATTGGAACCCCTCTTACAACTCAACAGAAAGAGATTCAAATTCTGTTCCATTAGCCGACATTCCAACTGGTGAATTAATGCTTGGTTTGAAGAATAATGAATACAGCGATGGTACTAACCAACAGGTTACCGCTAAAGACGCGGTTTTCGCATATGTCGCTTGGGCTAATACTGTTGTATGTGCAAGAACAAGCTATACTGAATTTATATCAGAGATATATGTAGATTCGTTAGATGAGTTATCTTTCCACATCCACGTAGATGGTGATCCTGACACTCCAGAAATAGAACCATATGCAGACATGTGGCCAGGGCTCACATTCGAACCCTTACCTGAGTTCTTCTTAAACTCCACTGACCCAACTATCACTTACACAGAAGGTGGTGTTGAAACAACCGGTTTATATGAAGGTATACTTTTAACTCCTCAGTATGTAGCTTACAGTTCCTCAGCATTCGGTTGTGGTAAGTATATGTACGACTACCGCATCCCCAACTCTGTAACTGTTATGAAAAGAAGCCCTTATTGGTTTGGTCAAGGCGGAATCGACGGATCCACTGGAATGACACCATTCGTTGAAACCATTAATGTTCGTGTAATCCCTGATAATTCTGCTGAACTTGCTGAATTCAAAGCAGGAAAGCTAGACATTGGTGGTCTTAGTGAATTCCCAGCTGAAAGAAAGCAAATGCAAGCCAATCCAGATTTCATAGTACAATCTATTGTGGATTCTTCCATGATATTCGTGTTCTACAACCTCCGAAGACCTTTCATTGGTGGTGTTGATAACTATGAATACTTAGATGTTCCAGGTAAAGAAGAATATACCAAGGGTGTCGCAGTGAGAAAAGCGATCAACTATGCTATTAACCGAGACGAAATGAACGCTGTCCTTCATGACGGTGAATATTGGGTCGCTCATAGCGTAATATATCCCTCTCAAGCATTCTACTACTACAATGATATCATCAAGTACAACTATGACATTGACGCTTCACTCGAATGGTTAGAAGCTGCTGGATATGACATACCTGAGAGAACTCCATTCCCAGTCTTTGGAATAATAGCTGCAATCGGTGCCGCTGCTTTCATTGCATACTACCGCAAAAGGAAATAAGTTTTAATACCCTTTTTCTTTTTCTTTTTCTTTTTAACTAACTTGAAAAGCAAATTTATTTGTCAGTTGTCTAAGTTAACATAATATGTTGTTCTCTACTCAGCAAAGTTGAAGAGATAAATAACATCATACACATTCTATTAGTAGCTATCAAAAGTAAATTCCAGCAAATATAGAGGATATAATCAGAAAAACAGAAATCTTAACAAGTGGATTGATATCCATTAGCTGTTTGACTAAACTTCTATTCTCAGTAGGCTTAACAATGAAAATCCTAGAACTTCTCCCTGTTGTGATATAGGACACAACAAACAACACAAAAGCGGTTAATAAAATAAGAAACGTCAACAATGCTCCAGAGGATAAAGGGCTGTTGTCAGTGTAGATTAATTGAGTAAGGTAATAATTTATTACAAGTAAAATAGGTGTATAGATCAAACTGGAAAAGGGCACAGAAAGAACTTTTTCTAGAAGTACTTTACTAAGAGGTTCTTCAAATAAATAATCACATCGAGGACAAGTAAAGACACGTATTTTACCTTCTTTGTTTACCGTTTTGGTATAACCGCAATAAGGACATTTCATTTCAATAGCCTTCTTGAAGATAATCTGCGAACATATATGGGAGTAAGAATAGCAACAGGTAAGATGACAATGAAACTATACATCCAATTGTTGGATCTTTCTTTAGGAATGCTGTTGGGATCAAGAGGATCAGATTTGGCGTTAATCTCTTCTTTGTCAGTATGGCCATCATGATCGCTGTCAGGATCACCAGGATTAGTACCGTAGATGTCAACTTCCTCAACGTTAGTTAAGCCATCACCATCCATATCGAAATCAGCATCGGGTTGGAGAGGATTAGTATAATACCTATTTATCTCATCACCATCAAGTAAAGAATCGCCATCTGTGTCCGAATTTTCAGGATGAGTCCCCATAGCTCTTTCATCTAGATTTACTAGATTGTCATTATCTGGATCTTCTTGTGCATCAGTAGGATCATTTGGATCATGACTATCATAGAGTATTTCATAGTTATCTGGCATTCCATCTTCGTCGGAATCTGAAGAAAATGGGTTGGTAAAATAAACATAAATCTCATCTCCATCACTTAAAGTATCAAAATCTGAATCTGGGTTCAACGGATTGGTTAGATATGTATCGATTTCATCAATATTCGTCAATCCATCACTGTCACTGTCCCAGTCTATATCCATAACTTGAGGATTCAGCACATATTGATTAACCTCTAGACCATCTAGCACTGTATCCCCATCTGAGTCACTGTTATTCACATCTGTGCCTATTATTTC
>JAGLXK010000526.1 GCA_023132955.1 Candidatus Heimdallarchaeota archaeon | reverse complement strand
GGTTATTCTAATATCCTACCTTCTTGCCTTCTAGACATATCTTCCAAGAAGGTATTAGTATAAAAAAATCTATCTAGACGGTCTTAAAATACCTCTATCTACCTTCTTGTTAGGTCTTTTCAGTCTCTTCCAATCGTTTTTATATAGATTGTCAATCAAACTTTGAGGAGAATTTATTAATGCGTACTCCTAGAATACGAAGATGGAGAAGTTGAATCTTTGGAATAAAATCATCTCAAAGGTTGTTGTTGCATCTACAATGATTTGGATTTATCTACCAATAATTGGGGGGATCATCACTCCAATGGTTTGGCTACTTCCTATGATGTATTATTCTTGGTATCTTTTTGGTTATCCCAGTTGGTTTAGTGGAATACTTTCTGTTCATAGAGCTGTACAAAACACCATTGTTGTTTTTGAATCATTTTTATTTTCACTAGGTCTTTATCTGTTAGTAGCAGGAATAATTCATCTAGCTAAGGCTCGTAAAGCAAGAATTAACGTTGTTTCTTCTGGTCCATATAAATATATTCGTCATCCCCAACATCTAGGTATAATCTTGATCAGCATCCCTTTTGCATTTATCTTTTGGAATATTGGTCATCAATGTATTAGATTGTCTGATATTCTGTCCTTTTTGTTAAATACTACCATCCTAATGATAATTTCAAAAATAGAAGAAGTAAAAATGAAACAAAGATTTCCTGAAGAATACTCAGTCTATACTCAACAAGCAGGTTTCCTTTTTCCGAAACTAAGAAGAAAGGTTGATTCTGAGAAAAAAGAATATTCAGAAAAAACAAAGAAGCAGCTTCTACTAAATTACTTTGGAATTATAACAATATATCTTGTTGGTTACATTGTATTCGTTGTAATAACCTTCTTAATTGTAAAATACACGACTTGGTTCCAATTTATTTATACAAGATAGTTTTTTAATATCTCACTAATAACTGATTTCTTACAAAGCTAACAGTGATTTTTACAAATCTCTAGTAAAGAATAAGGTACTAGAGATAGTATGTGAATCTAAAGATAATTCTGAGAAAGCACTCAGCATTTTCTTCTGGGTGAGAGATAATTAAAATACAGCATACAGATTTTCTGTATATTATATATTATTTGAGGGAATCGAAGAACCTCGATTAAATGCCCCATTATATTTGCATACTTCTGCAGCTGATAAAGCTGCTTGTTTTAAGGATTCTCGGGTGTTTGTTTTCTTAAGATATTCTACTAAAAATCTAGCAATAAAGCCGTCACCAGCTCCTAA
>JAGLXK010000525.1 GCA_023132955.1 Candidatus Heimdallarchaeota archaeon | reverse complement strand
TGTTGAACATAATTAAGACTCGTAGTTTCTAATCTAAATGTTCCTGCAGAAATATTAAATCCATAATTAACTAAATATCCATCAATCGTTTTCTGAGAGCTAAGGATATCAGTATCATTATAATAACAAGTAGAACTATCAGACCAGTCAGTAGGAGTGAATATTAAACTGGATCTTTCCATACTAGGGTAGGGAGAATAATCAGCTTCTGAAGTTGACCATTGTAATGTCCATATATTAGAGTAAATACCAGATGTTGAATTGATTGCTGTAAAAGAAGTATCAACTGTCACATCTTTTGAAAAAGAATAAGAATTATTGAACACTAACTCCACTGAAGTATCACAGCTAAGCAAATGAAAACCAGTAGTAGAAATTGGAGATGTGGTTGTTAGAACATCTGAAGAATTATCTTGCAAAGCTATTTGGTTTAAATCACTAAAAGTCACTGCTGTTCCATTATCATAACTTGGAAGAAGTTGAGGAATAAAGGTATGATCTACCAATTTGAGGTTCCAAACACCAGAATTGTCCAAATAATACGTATCACTGTCTAGTGGTGCAGTACTATAACTATACCAACGGAAATTCCATGGACTTCCAGCAACTGTCAGATTTGCAACTACAAAATATTTTCCGTTTTCTAAAACTATATCTGTGAAATCATAGAATGGGAGATTATCAATAGTACTAAAAGGAAAAGGATTAGCATTTGTATATGGACCATGAACATCACTGGAATAGATATAGGACATATTTGGTTTACCTGTTAGTTCATCAGCTTTTACAAGAAACAGCTCCAACTCTGTTGTACCAACATTCCCATCATCATCAAAAAAAAGTTTAGCACCTGAAAACACTGCATAATCCCAATTTATATCGAAACTTTGAGCTATAGCCCATCTAGAAAAAGTATCACCTATCTCTATTGGTGTATCTCCTTCAATTTCTATTGGATACAAATCAGTTTTTGCAGTGATGCTTGAAATATTATAATTAAGTCTAAAAGGGTCATAACCTGTGATTGTATCAATCGTATAATTATCTTCAAATTGCTCACTTGTTACATTGTAAGAAAGGTTAAGAGTTTGATAGTCATTTACAGTTAGAACATCTTTCCCTGATAAACTACTTCCTACTCCAGATACATTAGTGATTGGAGTGTAAAGAAGTTCAGTTTCAGAAAT
>JAGLXK010000524.1 GCA_023132955.1 Candidatus Heimdallarchaeota archaeon | reverse complement strand
ACTGTTAACCCTGTTTTTTCTAATAAAGTAATCATGGCCCAACCACTGACTTCATCTAGAAGGACAGTTTGTAAACCTCCGTGAGCAATTTTTCCCCATCCACCCCAAGTGTCTGGTACCTCAAAATCTGCTCCTAAGGATTTTTCTGAAATCTTGTAGAAGTTTAATTTGGCTCCAATAGGATTGGATTCTCCACACCCAAAACAGTAATCATTGATTCCCAATTCTTTATCGATATATTCTTTCATTATGTTATGTTATAGCATAGGCATATCATTTTTTCTGTTTTAACATAGAAAGAAAATTGGGAAAGAGAATTAAATCTTTTTCTTCAAATAACTTAAGGAAAACGCAGCAAAAGTTTTTGAAATACATCATACAATAAATCTTTATGTCAACTGATACTAAGAAAATCTTGGAAATAAAAATTGATATGATTATACTAATTATTGCTGGACTTCTAGGTTTGATCGCTTCCTTTATTTTGGTTTTTATACCTGATATTAATTCTACTATTGCCATTATTACAGCAATATTTAGTAGTACAGCGCTTGTCATTGCTGCCATAGAAGGTGTTGGAAAAACAATTGTTGAAAAATTCGAAAAATAGGATTAGATTCACCACTACCAAAATAACAACCATTAAAACCTAAATATTTGTCAATGTATTCTTTCATTAAAATAAAATGAGATTTGAATTTCTTTCTTCTGTTTAAAAATGGCAGAAGTTAGAAAAATGTTAGTCTTTTTCTTTAGCAGGGATTGCTAGTTTGTATGCTTTTATTCCACCAGATATCAACATAGCAATACCACATGCAAGTAGTGGAAATAGAATAATTAGCCAGATTATCAAAAGAGGGTCACCTACTCTATCTTCTTTTGGAATATGAACGAGTTTGTTATAGAACCAGTAGTAAAATCCGTCCCAACCTAAATAGAATCCCATTAATATCAATAGGATTGATGCTCCTCCTAAACCCTTTCCAACCTGTTTGAAGAAAGCTTTTCTTGTATCTTTATCGTATCTGACACTCATTGAACTTCAAATTGCAGAAAAAAAGACACTTTAAATCTTTTTTGCTCGAGTAAAAATTACCTAAAAGCAAGATTTATCTTTTGTTAGGTAAAAAGACTATCAGAAATGACTAACGAAAATACAATTCCAAGTGAAAGGGAATTATTAGACTTGAATGAATATGGCTTTTATTACCATATGCCAGATTCTGAAGTTGTATTAAATGAGTTAGGTTATTTCATAAAAAATAAATCTATTGAAACTTATAGCTACGTTGTTCCAAAAAGATATGGAGATGAAAATTTCCAAGAACTTCTAGATTTTACACATTCTTACTTCTCAGATGGTAAGGAATATTATATTATCAAAGTGTATAACAATGATACTTATCAGAAGAATTCAAAGATTTTGAGAAATAAGAAACTAATTCAGTACCATTTAGATACTGTTGTAATGTTATGGAGTGGCGATAAAAAAGATAAACTTACTCCCCATTCATCTCTTGAAATTGACTTACTCTCCCTGAAGAAAGTTGATCGTTGGGTATCTGTCTTTTTTGATTCATTTATCTACCCATCTCATCTGAAAAAATACATAACTTCAATGGTAAAGAAGCAACATGAGAACGGGATTGAGTTTTATGTAGGTAAGGTTTCTAATAAGGATGTGAGCTGCTTCTGCTCGTTTAAGGATAAGAACTATATTGGACTATACGGAGTAGGTACTAAGCAAAAATATCGACGAAAAGGGTATGCAAAAATCATGATGTCAAATTACTTTGCAGATAAGATTCAATTGGAACCTCATCTCCGTTTTTGTCTTCAAGCTCAGAAAAATTCTGGAGCTGAATTACTTTACAAAGGGATTGGTTTCGATTCACCATATCTTCAGAAAAGATTTGATTGGGATCCCTCTACCTCAAATATTTTACTTTAATCTATTCCCTTCCATTCTTTGTCAGCTTCTTGGAGATCTTTAGGACTATCAATGCTTCTCCAATAGAATTGGGGATCAACTCTGAAAGCTTTTAGCTGTTTTTCCTTTGCTAACTCTACGAAAATTGTTTCTTCCATTTGCCCTATTTTGGGAAACCTATCCAAAATATCAGTTTTGAATAAGTCAATACCTGCATGTATCCAGTGGTCTAGTATAGGTTTTTCTCTGAATTCAGATATACAATCATCATTTTTTATTTCAACGATTCCAAATGGACTTCTCATTTTAACAACGGCTATTGTTCCAAGTTCTTTGCTTTCAATATGATGCTTAACAAGTTCATCTAGGTTGAAATTAGTCAATATATCCCCATTCATAATAACAACATTATTACTCGATACAAAACTCTGTGCTAGATTTATTGCTCCTCCTGAACCGAGTTTCTCTTTTTCTTTACTATAACTAACTTCTATAGGCCCATAGGGTGTTTCATACACTCTTCCAAACTGCTCTTCAATATATCCCGCTAGATATCTTACAGCTAAAATAGCATGAGTTATGTTATATTTTCTTAACCATGACAATTCCCAAGCTAAAATGGTTTTTCCCATGATTTCAACCATAGCTTTTGGATAACTGTCTTGAGTAACAGTTCGAATTCTAGTTCCTAGTCCTCCACAGAGTATAATCGAGTCCATGCTTTAATCGGTTTGAAGGAGGTTAAATAAGTTTTTGCCAATTTCCCCCTAGTAATTACACAAAATTAATGATGTGTAGTTATCACCTTGTCGTCATTGACAAGGATAGTTGAGAGTCTTTCTTAGAGGTTCATTGCTTGTAAGCTCACTCTGAGTGGATACATCACGTATCCTCCTACCCCGCCCACACTTCTAGGTGGAAGTGCTTGCGGATCGCTTTTGAGTAAAATATTAAAGGCTGCATTCACATCAGCATTAATGTAAATTCCAAGGGAAGATTTGAAGAGTCCCCGAGTCACTCGTTGCCCTGCATAGTTTTGGTGCTTTTCTGGAAATTCGTTATCAAGAAAACTGCATTTAGAAGTATATTCTTCAGGAATAGTTTCAACAATAATTCCAACATCTGCAGCTTTGTATTTCAATAACTTAATGAATTTAAGATAAGGGATTGTGACAAACATCTGGGTGATTTTTTTCGAGAAATGGGCTTTATGCTTCCACATGGGATTATACCCTATGTTCACCTCATCTAATTCCCGTTCCACCCACAGATCGATTAAAAATCTTGTGAGTTTATGGAGAGAATCCTTCATCTTCTTACGCCAGTCTTCCCGCAACTTATAATATGCTGGACCATAACGCAATCTATTCTTTTGTTTCAATTGCTTAAGTTGTTGTTGCACATATTGTGCTCGTAGTTGAGTTTGTTTTTTTAAATAATACTGTGTAATTGATTTTATTCCTTTCCCTGTATCTTTGACAACAATCGGTCTATTCCCGAGGTTATCCACAAAAGTCACAAGGTTCACCATCCCTAAATCTATAGCTCCCTTTCGTTTTGATTTTTTTCTTGGTTTTGGTATGGTCTTCTGGTAGACAAGTTCGATAGTATACCCCACCCTTCTTGGAACGATTCTTACTTCTTGAAGTTTGGTAACGCAAGTGAGTCTAGTTTTATAGAAGAAAGGTACTTTCTTGGGTAAGATAAGCCACCCATTAACTATCCTAGCTTGTTGGTTTGTTAAAATAGCTACAACTTCACCATCTTTAGCTTTGTAGTTTGGTGGACGGGGCATAGCAAAGAAATTTGAGGGTTTTTTTCGCCATTCTTTTTTAGCTTCGAAGTATCCTTTCCAGTTTCGAGTTAGAAGCTTGAGAGTATGTTGAGCTGTATGTACTGGAAGTACTCTATAACATGTTTCGTGGTTGAGGATAGAATTAAGATTGTAATAATAGGGGAGTTTTCCATCCTTCTCCCAAGCGGTTTTCACTAAATAATTCGCTCGATTGTAGAGATTTTTCACTTGATGGCAGAGAGTACTTAACGCTTGATGGTACTTCACTTCTATACATTCTACCCTTAGTACTTCTACCATCCTTCATTAAGCTAGAGTTGAATATAAAAACCCCTGTAATTCCTTTATATTGCTCTTGTACTCTTGCAATTATTGTGAATTCTTAGTAAGGAGAGAAGGAGACAGAGACAACTTTTATAATGAAGGAAATTCTCGTCTAAACATCATGGAAGGTACAACTAAAACTCCCTTAGAAGAATTCATTGAACTCTACTCGCATATTAAAGATAAATTCGCAGAACTTCCAACAGTATTAACAAAGCTTTCGAGTTATTATGATGAAATAGTTAAAGAAAACACAGACTTGAAATCCAAGCTTAAGGAGATAGAAGAAAAATTCTCTAAACTCAAAAAAGAATATGAGGCAAAGGATAATTCTATTGAAGATGCTTTGAAAGAAGCTAATCAATATAAAATCAAGTTTGAAAGTGTCGAAGAACAGATGAAAGGGTTGCGTAAGATATATGAAGAAATGGCTCAAGAAAGAGCTGAAGATATCGAAATACAAGATCTTCTAGCAATCTATAC
>JAGLXK010000523.1 GCA_023132955.1 Candidatus Heimdallarchaeota archaeon | reverse complement strand
CCATGAGTGATCTAGGAAGAATCACGGCTTATAATGGAGAGTCTAATACAATTTCGAGGTTTTTGTATACAACTGCACTAGATCTGCTAGCCATCTTTGTGCTAATCTTTTATTCAATAATGTGGACATTCTTTCAAAAGAAAAAGATTACAAAGTGGTTGAGTTTATCAGGAACAGTTTTAGGTGTAACTCAAGGAATTCTGTACATTATTTTCGCTTATTCTCCAGCTGATACAGCTTTTTCTAGACATATAATGTTAATTTATACTGCCCCAGCGTTTCTGTTTGGTGCAATTTTAGCATATACTATTGTTTTTTTATAGACAAAGAATTTCCTCGTATCAACGCTTATTCGTTCCTAGCTATGATTATAATAACTGTTCTTTTCACAATAACTATAGCTATAGGAGCTGTAAGAAAGGATCTTGTCTTTCATGCAAGCCGTAGAGCAGGGCACACTTTATTTAATTTCATAGTACCTATCATATTTGGATTTCAAGCAGTAGGAGTAGTCCTTTTTTTGAGAACTAAACAGAGTGAGCAATTCAAAAAAAAGATTAAAAAGTAGGTCGGATAACAAATATATGTTTGTGAATATAGAGCTAATCTACTAACATAGCTATCTACAAGTAGATGCCTATTAGAAGGTTACATAAATATTATATATTTGAATAAGAATAATGTTTTTACTATTGTAAAAAGTGACTATTATGGCAGCAAAGTATTTTTGTCCTAATTGCGGAACATCTTTGGAACAAGGAGTAAAGTTTTGCGCAAACTGTGGAAAACAGATACAAGAAGCAACTCAACAACAACCAGTACAGCAACCAATACAACAACCTCAAGCTCAACCAGTTGTTGTTGTCGTTCAACAACAACCTGTTTATGCACAATTACCGCCTTCTCCATACAGTCGAGCTGTTGCATTACTTCTATGCATTTTTGTTGGCTATCTTGGAATTCATAGGTTTTATGTAGGGAATGTCGGAATGGGGCTTGTATATCTCTTTACTCTGGGAATCTTTGGATTTGGTCCATTTATTGATTTTTTCTCAATACTTTTTGGAAGCTTCAGAGATATTCAAGGACGTTTACTAACCGAATGGTAACTCTTTTTTTCTTCTTTTTTTTATTACTCAATAGTTAAAAATATATCAGCTCTAGTTTACAGATGCTTATTATGTAATTGAAATCTAAAAATGGATTGAAAATACACAAAAATAAAAATAAAAAAAGGGAAGAAATTTAGTACTTATGTCCACAATTTCCACAGAATTTAACATCAGGTGCGTTTTTAGCTCCACATTCAGTGCAGAACTTCACTTCACCTTTCTTTTCATCGTCTGTTGGATCTCCACAATTAGCACAGAATTTTGCTGCTGGTGAAACTTTGTTTTTACATTGGTTACATGTAATGAATGCTGCTTCTACTTCGC
>JAGLXK010000522.1 GCA_023132955.1 Candidatus Heimdallarchaeota archaeon | reverse complement strand
TATCCAGTGACTCCACAAACGACGATTGTGGAACATCTTGCATGTTATGTTGCCCATGGGGATCTAAAATCTGAATATGTTAGAGTCGAAAGTGAGCACTCAGCTATGAGTGTGGTTGCAGCTGCTCAAGGAACAGGTGTAAGAACTTTTACTGCAACAGCTTCACAAGGGCTAGCTTACATGCACGAAGTAGTTTCGGCTTGTGGCGGCATGAGATTGCCCATAATTATGTTTGTTGCTAACCGCACTCTCATGAGTCCAGGAGGTATCTGGCCTGAGCTGTCTGATAGTATGCCTGAGCGTGATGCTGCATGGCTTCAGATTTATGTTGAAGACAATCAAGAGGCTTTTGACATGATTCTTCAAGCTTATAAAATCGCAGAAGATAGTAGGGTTCTATTACCTATTATGGTCTGTGGGGACGGGTACATTCTCACTCATTCTACTGAAAAAGTAGAAATTCTAGGAGAAAAAGAAGTAGATGATTTCCTTCCTCCATATGATCCAAAACATGTTTATCTCGATGTTGATCGTCCGATAGCTCAAGGTTTAATCGTCCCTCCTGAATATCATATGGAGGCGAAATGGCAGATGCACCAATCAATGTTAAAATCTCTTGAAGTCATTCAAGAAATAAATGATGATTTCGCTGAAAAGTTTGGTAGAAATTATGGTGGATTAATCGAGAAATATCGAGTTGATGATGCAGAGAAAGTTCTTGTCACAATTGGTTCTACTACTGGAACAGCTAGAGAAGTAGTTGACGAATTGAGAGACAAAGGTGAAAAAGTAGGGATAGTAAAGCTTAGAGTCTTTAGACCCTTTCCAAAAAAAGAAATCAAAAAAGCTTTGAAACATGTTCAGTCGATAGGGGTTTTTGATAGAAGTATATCATATGGTTCAGCAGGACAATGTTTCCTTGAAGTAAGAAATGCTATGTATGGAACAGATATGCCTATACTCAATTTCATAGCAGGGTTGGGAGGTCGCGATGTCCGTGATAAGGACATAGAATTTATGTTTGATAAATTAAAGGAAACGGAGATTCTGGAAGAGGTAATAGATCCAGTAGTATTCGTCAATACAAGGGGTGTAACATCTTGAAGCTGAAAGATCTACCAGATGATAGTCCTTACACTCCTGGAGATAAAGCATGTGGCGGATGCATGGCTTCAAATATTGCTATTAATGTCATGAGAATTTTAGGAAAGAAAACAATAGTAAGTGTTCCTCCATGCTGTATGAGTGTTTTTGCAGGAATATTTCCAGCAATCAATTGGGACGTACCATATTTTCACATGCAATTTGCAAACCTAGCTTCAACTATCACAGGTATATCTCGAGCACTAAAAGCACAAGGGAAGGATGATGTAATTGTCGTAGGTTTTGGGGGAGATGGAGGGACTGCTGATATGGGGCTTCAAGCTCTTTCCGGTGCAGCTCAGCGTGATGAAAATATCATCTATATTTGCTACAACAACGAAGCTTACGAAAACACTGGTGTTCAAGCTAGTGGTTCTTCTCCTTATGGTTCTTGGTCTTCTACTACACCTGTTATTAATGGTGGTACTGGTAACGAATATTTCCCCAAAGACATTCCTAGGATTCTAATCGCCCATAACAGTACTTATGTTGCGACAG
>JAGLXK010000521.1 GCA_023132955.1 Candidatus Heimdallarchaeota archaeon | reverse complement strand
ATTCCATGAACTATCTTGATAAAAGTATAAATTAACTGTTATAAAAGATATAGAAGCAAAATAAACAGAATCGTAGGTTGTGACATGTAAAATAGCTTCTTTGAGGGGTTCTAGATAAAATTCATAGAATACAAGATCACCATCATCAACTATAGTAATATAGGTATCATTATTTGCATAATTACCTCCAGAAATAAGGACATAATAAGTACCATTATCTAATCCAGAAAAAACAACATAACCACTAGAGGGAGTTATTTCAGAATCTAAGGGATTCATGAGATCATCATAAAGATAAACTCCAACTCCCGCTATGGGATCGGTTGTATCAGCATCATAAGCATAAATCAGAATAGAACTGATTTGAGCATTTACAGGTTCAGGATTAAAACTGTGAGGAGTTAAAATTCCAAGTAACAATAAAGAAACAAAAATACTAGATAATTTCTTCTTTCTGTTTTTCATTTTTAGCACCTAATGATAATTGTGCCATTAGTATAGCATTAAAAAACCGAGTTAAACTTTATAAGGATTCCTTATTCTTTCAACATATAATATAAATAAAACACAGAATGCTTGAATTATAGTGAAATTTTAGATTCCAATAGAATTAGAGGTGATTTCCACTGCCCAAAAGGTGCTGTGATTCTATAAGGAAGAGGATACAAGAAGATACTTTGTTGACTATAGTGATAAAATCTATTACATTATACTGAAAAATGAAACTTTCTTAATTCTGATTCTAATTTCTGCAGATTTTTGCTCTTAATCTTTACATCATTGAGGAGATTATTGAACTTTGGTATATTGGATTTAATCAGTAATTCTTTATGAAGCTCATTTTCACTATCAGAAAGTCCAAAATCCTTAGGTGGAATATGAACAACATGAGCAGCGTGGATAATCCAACCTTCCAGATTTGGATAAAGTTCTACTAATATGGAATTGTTGGAAGCTTTGAGGATTTTAAAATTCAAACCTTCGTGTGTTTCAATAATATGAAATTTGTGATAATATCCTGGAGGATTAGTTCCTGGATCTTGATCGATTAAGCCAACAAATCCAGAACTATTTTGATTTCTAATCAGCCTTTTTATGACACCAGTCTTGTTTCCTTCATGAGAGAACTCAGATTTATTAAAATCAGGAAATAAATTATTAATGAGTGCTTCATCTGCATTACATTCAACTAAAATCATAAAATCTACTCTGAAAATTTAGCAATATTGAAGAAAGGATCTTCTCTTTGAAGTAAGTTAATAAGATTCTCTTTACTTAGTTTCTTTGCTTTTGTTTCTGAAGTAGAGTAACTAACAGCAAATACGCTTATATCATCTTTATTTACTTTTTCAATTAAGGAAATCAAGAAATAAGGGTTATGAGTTGAAACAAAGAATTGATTTGAATTTGATTCTTTTGCTATCATCTCAGCGAAATACTTAGAGTATTTTGGGAACATATGTGTTTCTGGTTCTTCAAATACAAGAATAGAGTTTTTACTTGTTTGAAGTGCAGAGATTAGAAGGAATAGCTGATGAAAAGTCTCAGCTACTAATCGTAGAGGTGAACTTACTAGTTTTCCTTTAACTTCTCTTACTAATTCAATTTTTTCTTCTGCTCCTCTAAGCATGATTTTCAAGTCAAAATCCTTCAAAATGTCATTGAGATAATCATATAATTTTTCATTTGTATTTAATATAGATAGTAAGTTAATTCCATATGGAGGTTTTAATTCGGAAAACTCTTTTGATGTAAATTTATTCAGTTCTAAAGTTTTGAACATTTTTACTTTTGGAAACATCTTTTTTTTGGGATCGTGTTTAATCTGAGTAGAATAATTCTTACCAAATATGTCCAAATCTTGGTCAAAAACAATGTTTGATTTGATTATATCTCTATACATTTCTCTATTTTGATCATACTTGATGCCTAATTCACTTTTGTACCCAGTATACTTGAAGTATTCCTCGAGAAATTTCAAAGAAAGACTATTTTTATCAGTAATAATTCTAATATCCTTACTAATATTATCATTGTGAAATAAATTAGAAAGATCATCATATCTCACAAAATCTTTGCTAATTAAAGATTTATCATAAGAGTAATTATAGTATATCAGCGATGAAAACATTCCAAGAGATTCAAGTATATTTGATTTTCCAACATTAGGTTCTCCAATAAAAACATTGATTTTTGAGAACTCTAAATTTATACGTTTAATGGACTTAAAGTTTTCAACAATCATTTCTTTTATCATGTGTTTTAACCCTCAAATGATAATAAAAGTCTTTCTTATTAGAAATTTAAAAAATTCTAAATAAACATATTCTCTTATAACTTAAATTCTAATTGTTCATGAATCTATTCTCTTATCTATCACAAACAAATTTTCGCAGAACAAATAAATAGCCACTTTTATTGTATTTTAGATAAAATAGATGAAAGAAATGATTACAATTAATAAATACCAAATTTTTAAACTATGAACAAAATTTCTCAATATTTGCTAAGTTTGCTTTTGAATTTCTATGTTGCTCTGGGTATTTATCTTGAGTAAAAATGTATAATGCTTCCAAACATGCTTCTCTTGCTTTATTACAATTTTCCTCTTTCTCTTGGTTTTTTGCTAATTCTAAATAAATATTGCATTGATTAATTTTTACTACCCCATATTGTAATGGATATTTATTTTTTGTAAGGAACCTTAATGATTTGATACAGAGTTCAATAGCATATTCAATATATTCAACATTATTCGTAGCAACACCTAATATTTTATATGCAATAGCTTTATGCATTAAACCATTCGAATAACCAAAAAGATTCCCTTTTTCTTTATGATATTTGCAAATTTCTTTGAAAATACTAATAGCCTTTTTTGAATATTCAGTATTTTTTTCCTCTTCTGCTAAATTAACAAAAGCAATACCCAGATTGTTTTTTATATCAAAATGATGAAATGGATATTTTTCTAGTGTATAAACTTTCAAAACTTCTTCACAAGAATCAATGGTTTTCATAGAATTTTCTAATTTGTTTTCTATATAAGATAGTTGAAGATAGGAGCTTGAAAGATTCAGATGAGCTATTGCATACTCAATTGGAAAATTGGTTAAATCTAATACTGTTAGTGCAATAAGCAAGTATTTTATTGACTCTTTTGCATTAGTCTTTTTATTCACTTCTCTAGCTAGTTTAGAAAATAGAGCACCCTTAGTTGTTTGAGTACGTGCATGATGTAAAGGATGTTTTTGAATTGTATATACTTTCATAGCTTCATCACAAGACAATATTCCTTTATAGCAGTTATCGATACTATTTTCATATTTGCTCAGGAATAAATAGGATCTTGCTAGATTCTGATGAGCGCTGGCATATTTCAGAGGATTTTCTGGAATTGTTAACACATCAAGTGCCAAACCAAATGCTTGAATTGATTCCTTCACTGCTTTTACATCATTATTGAATTCTGCTATGTGATTTAGGGTACTACCTAAGCTTATTTGGGTTTCAGCAAATTGAATTGGAAAATGCTCAGGTGTCCAATAGGATAAAGCTTCTTTACATGAATCAAGTGATTGCTGAAAACTATCCATTTCATGACGAGTCGCTCCCAGCATTCTATATATATTCGATAAATTATGATTTGTTGCTGAATATTCAAAGGGAAAAGATGATTTTGTAAAGAATGAAAGACATATATTGTAGTGTTTCCGAGCAGAATTTGCATTATCTTCTCTGTTTTCAACATCAGCTAACATTCCGTATTCAATACCCAGATTACTATGAGAAATGTTAAGATTGTATAACATTATATAGGATTCTTCCATCAATCTTTTTTTAGAAAATCTACTGATTTTTTTAGCATATTCCGATATCTCATCTAGGCACTTCTCATTATTCTTAATATGTTTTATTTTATGAATTTTCAGTTTATTTTTTTCAAGGAAAACTTCTAATTTGCTATACATACAAGTAAAGATATCAACCGCAGTAGAATTGGCGTGCATTGCCTGTTTCAACAAATCGACAATAGCCAAGTCATGTACACTTATTCTATGAACAAAATTTCCAAGTGTTGCCAAAGCTTCAGGAATACATTGAAAGAGCAAAATCATCTGTTCAATATGTACTATTAGTTCTTTTCTGAACACAAGCTGAATTATTTCTGTTAGATAGACTTCTTCAACTTCAATATAATTTTCTGAAATTTTCACAAAGTCATTCTTTTGTAAAGATCTTAAGAGGAGTTCAAAATCAGTCTTTGTTAATATGCTTTCTTCGTTCCACAATTTTAACAGCCAATTGTAAGGAAATTTCAATTTTCCTAAAAACAAACCACAAATATATAATTTCTTTATTAGCTGTAATATTTTGATTTCTTCATTACTTAATTGCGAATATCGTTTCTCCATTTCATAGAGTTTCATAAATAAGGAACCTATTGTTCCATCAAAGTTTACATCTTCCCATTCAATGTTCAGTTGATCCGCGATTTCTTTTGCTTGTGAAATATCAATTTTCTTTAGTTCATATGTATTTACTTCGGAGAATAAAGCTTCCAAATATATGCCCTTATGTTTCAGAGAATTTTTAATTTTCTCAAGCTCATTTCCAGAACGACATGAAGCGATTATTGGAATTTGCTTTTTGTCAGTATGTTGAAGTAAATGACTAAAAGAATCTAATTTAATTAGAAAACCTAGGTCATCCAGAATCAATATTCTATTTTTGATAAAAAAGGGATTAACTGGAATTTTCCAGTTCTGATTAATTACATTTAGGTAACTGGGTTTTAATACCCTAAATTTCTGAAGATGTTTTTTCACTAATTCAAAAATAAGTCGAGTTTTTCCACTTAATGGTTGTCCTATAATGAGAATGTTTTGATTTTTCTCAATTTTTTCAGCTATTGACTTAAGTTTTACTGTTTCCAGATAATACTCTTGAAAATTTCTAAAATCCTCAAAGAATTCAGAAGGTTTTAGTTTTTTGTTTTTTTTCCAAATTATCTGATAATATTTCTTCCATCTTAGATTAATCATACTATATAAATCAAAACCGAGAAAGCTTAATACATCAAAAATTAAACTTAATATTGCTAAGAAACTCAACATCCCACTAGATATGCACTGATAATATATTTATACTTATTGAATAAATCCCAGTTTGAAGTAGAAAATTGTTTTTGCAAAATGAAGTAAAACATATCATCTTCCAAGAACGAGGAAGCTCCAAGAAGAAGACCTTGATGCAAACTTATTTAGGATTTGAATATCAAAAGACAAAACTTGATGTTGTCCTGATTCTTTAGAAGTGAATACTTCTTGTATTGAAATTTACTAATTTAGATATGATCTCTCTAAAACCTAACAAAGAAAGAATAAAGCAAAGAAGAGCGGATGTTATGAGGAGAGCTCTAAGAGCTCGAAATTTTACAGAAAAAGAATTAGCTCAAGAGATTTCTAATTTTATCAAATTTGCTTTTTCATTAAGA
This sequence comes from Candidatus Heimdallarchaeota archaeon, assembly GCA_023132955.1. GTDB lineage: Archaea > Asgardarchaeota > Heimdallarchaeia > Heimdallarchaeales > Heimdallarchaeaceae > UBA460. The sequence continues at coordinate 2,926 of JAGLXK010000521.1, read as the reverse complement.
AAAATAGAAATTCAGTGGAAATTAAGAGGAAGTAAGACAGATGATAGATGATCCAATAACAACAAGTCTGAGACGATATGCTATTTATTTTAAATGAATAAAATCCCAGATGTGGTTGATGGTGGAGTTACAGTATTTGTATTAGGAAGATCAAGATTAACAATGGATTGACATCATTTTATATCATACCAAATTAAATCGAGAGGATTGCTTTAAGATTTACCCAATCTTCATAAATTTCTTGTGGTATTCCTTCACCTAAAAGCCTTTTTTTGATTTTATCACTATTATTTTCAGAATCTTTAATTATACTATCAATTTTAGTTCTATATTGTAATAAATTGGATGTTTTTCTTCTATATTTTGATAATTTTCTTTCTGAATCTCTCAATTTTTGAAGAAATTTCTGAATAATTCTTCCTTTTTGTTCCATATCCCCATATTTTTTATCTAAAGCGTCTCCATGCTTGAGTCTACGCTTATTCCTAAATGAAGCATACCAGTTAGTAGGGTTATTATCTTTTTGTAAATCTATACTAAACCCATGAAATTCCCAATGTATCTCATAAAATTTTCTTTTATGAGTCCAGAAGCATAGAATAATATTAAGAGAGCCATATAACCATGGGAAATAAGAGTCTGGGACAGATATCGAAAATTCTTGTGTTTTAATTTGAGACTTATCAATATAAATATTTAGGGGTACAAGAGGTTCAATATCAGAGATACTGTGTTCAACACTATCAAATTTAGCAAACATACCTCTTAGACTTATATTTGTACCTCTATCTCCAGTATTCATGATTGTTAGCATAATAGAACAATCATAATTGCTTTCTCCAAGTTCTTCTCCATTGAGAGATACAAGATTATCTATTGTTTCTGTTTTCTTGTTCCAGGGATCTAGTATAGAGACTTCTGCTATATCGATTTTAGGACCAATTACTCTATTTTTCAAAATTGTAAATACAAAGCTGGCAATAGCAATACCTACAGTAAAAACTGAAATAATAATTTGTAGTATAAGAATAACATTAGCCATATTAATCAAAAAGAAATTAGATAAGAAGAGATTTGAATGTTTCGTATTCTTTTCTATTTATATGACAAAGCTTATCATAAAGGTTCAAAAGATATTATTCTAAGAAAAGAATGATTTATTTTTTACACCTCTCTTCAATCTCATATTAAATCTAGAAATATTAGTAGTATATTTTAGTGGCACTTTACGCATGAATATATTCTAGTTGCTATACTACTTTTGAGGTTAAATTTATTAATACCTGCTTATCAGAAGAGTATATCTTTTGCAAAACATTGAAATCAGGATCTGTTAATATTAAACAAAAAAGATTTAAACGTAGAAATATCCGAATCAAAAGGTAGAGGATTTTGAATAAGAATTATGTAATTCCGAGATTTAATGAAAAAGCATTTAATTGTCAAAACTGTCAAGCATATGCACACCAAGTTTGGATTGATGTTTATATGAAAACATATGGACAACGGTATGAAAAATTCAAAAATCTAGTACTAAGTAGATGCTATCACTGCGAAAAATTAAGTTTGTGGTTCAAAGAAAGTTTATTATACCCAAAACAAATATCGATACCTCTCCCTCATGAGGATATGTCTGAATCAATAAAAGAAGATTATTTAGAAGCTCGAGAAATTGTAACAAGTTCTCCTAAAGCAGCTTGTGCACTATTGAGATTAGCAATTCAAAAATTGATGAAGGAATTAGGGGAAAAAGAAAAAAGACTAGTTGACAATATAGTAAGTCTGGCTAGTAAAGGATTACCAGTGAAAATTCAAAAAGCACTGGATATCGTTCGAGTTATTGGAAATGAATCAGTGCATCCAGGTCAAATAAATCTAAACGATAATAAAGAAATTGCTTACTCACTTTTTGAACTAATAAATCTAATAATTGAAGATAGAATATCAGCTCCCAAAAGAGTGAATGAATTATATGAAAAGTTACCTGAAAGAAAAAAAATCGGCTTACAGAACAGAGATAAGAAAGAATGAAAATTCTACTTCTCATTGTATTTTGAATAACTAATATTATGGAAGAAATAATGTTATAAATGTCTTTTCTAGTTCATATGAGGTTGCTTTCAAGTATGGAAGTACAAAGAAGGAGACCTTAATACAAAGTAATTCACAAAATTAATAAAGATATGATTAAATAATTATGTGAAATCTGAGGAGGTTGTTGAATGAATGAAAGAAGAAAGAGTTATCCTAACATAAGTGAACTAGAAGCGGAAATAGAAAGAGTATGGGCTGTAAAAGTAAAGGAGGATTTGGAGAATAGAAAAATAGTGTATTATGAAGATACTTTGATATCTTCATTTTATCATCATCTAAGACCCTTTATCGATAAATACCCAGGAACTAGACTGTTCTTAAAATACAAAGATCCAGATTATAATTATTTCTACGATTTAGTGATAATGAAGTCACAAGTAGCTTCAGAATGGGAAAATGAAGAAATTTGGTACCGAGATATAGGACGATTTTGGTTTGTTTTTGAGTTTAAGTTCCTACCAAAATTAAAAGATGAAGAAGCTCAAAAAGACATACAGAAGTTTCAATATCTAAAAAAACATGATGATGATATTAAAAGAGTATACTTCCTTAGTATTGATAAAAATACTGATTTCTACCGATTTGTTAACTACAGAGGAACATGGTATGAAAACTACTACAGAGAAGGAAGAGGAATTCCATCTGAAAAAAGGAAAGGAGAATGGGATTTTGAGATTATGCACTTATAATGTTGTTTCATCTAACTTTAGAAACAAAAAGTAATCTCAAATCATCCTACTTCTAGGAAGAGAGTAGGTTTTGCAGAATAAAGAAAATGATCACAAACTTAAAGAAATTTACATTAATTTCTTCTACTACATATAAGCTAATT
>JAGLXK010000520.1 GCA_023132955.1 Candidatus Heimdallarchaeota archaeon | reverse complement strand
ACAGATTTTGGAACAGGTAACAATAGCCAAAAAGAACTGTTTCAGAAAGGAATAGATTTGATTAATAGTACCAATCCCGATTTAATCCTTCATTGTGGTAATATGACCTCCAAAGGTAGAACTTCCGATTATGAATCAGCTGTTGAAGCATTTTCACCATACTCAGACAAGTTAATATTTTGTCCTGGACCTAATGATTTGAGAGGTTTTGGTGAAACATTACTGCATAAGTACTTTGACATCGAAAACACAATAGAGAAAAATAATTCGTTATTTTATGTCCTGAACACATCAGCACCTGAAACAGAAATAGGTGTAGTTGGGAGAACAACTCAACATAGACTAGAGACATATGTCTATCATACTAGACAACAATCTCGAGATAAATTCCACACTGTTGTTATGCATCATCATCTTATACCAATTCCAGGAACAAGAGAAACTTCTGCTCTTGAAGATGCTGGGGATGTTTTACGATTGCTCTCTGATACAGGAGTAAATCTTACTCTTAGTGGTCATTTGGGAAGAGCATTCTGTACAAGAGTTGAAAAAACAGCCTTTGTAAACTGCAACACCCTTTCATCACAACACACCGCCTCATCCGAAAATAGCTTCAATCTAATAGATATATCCACAGAAGGCGCAATGGTTGTATCAGAAATAAATGTTCCTTCTAGATTTAGAAGAATCTTAGGAATATTTCCTGGGATTGAAGCCGACAAAAATAAAGAAATCACAAGATAGACTGTAGGAATTTGACAGCCTTTGTCGAAGGATTTTTTAAACCCAATATAGAGTATTAAATAGAATGAAGTTTCCTTCTCATTTACGTAAACTTAGAAAGTTTACAGTATACTCATTTACATTTTATATGCTTATTTTAGTTATGTTTGCACCGGTTACGCAGATTTATGCAGCTGCTAACCCAACGTTTAACAGAAGTCTAGCCGGTTCTATAACTCTAGATAATGGGGAAACTATTACTGAAATAATTATTAATGATCCAAGTGTAAAATTAGAAGTGCGACCAGAGGAAGTTGGTTCTCCTTATTCTCCTATTAGCTCTATTTCAGGATCAGGAGATGCTTTTACAATTGATGATAATTTCATTTATCAAGAAAGCCACTCGGAGGATTTATTGCTTAAACATACTAGTATTCAAGCGAATGATTATATTCAAGCAAATTATACAGTAAGTGATTTAGGGTATAATGATGATTATTATATTTATAATATATCTAGTATGACTGCTCTAAAAGATTTTTATGAAATAGAAGCATATACCACAAGAACTGTTAATCGAAGGATAGGATTTGACGAATATAGAATAGTTGCACAAGGGTTTGAGGTAGAATGGGACTATGCTAATTTCACAAAAGCTCGTTTATGGCTACAAGAATTTCCTGTTTTCAATGATGAAGTTGAGATTTTTCTCTGCCCCATAGGAACTGATAATTATCCCAATGCGACTAATGTATTGAGCACAGCTGGATCATATACAGGGAGTGAGCTTGCATCAGCTACTACTATTGATGGAGTACAAATTCTACCAACTTATACATTTAACGAAGTTACTTTATCGAAAGGAACATACTTCATTGTGGTTAATCATACATATGTAGATCAATTGAGTTATATATGGTGGCATGGAAATAACACTACTCCCTACACAGGTTTAGCATATAGAAGCCTTGATAACAATAACGGAACAGGAGTTTCATGGGGTGGTAATGTGTGGGATTTCACTCTAGAAATAGAGCTTTTACCAGTAAATAGTACTTTTGATGGAGCTCTTACATTCAGTGATCCTAAAAGTATTAGTTTAAGAGATAATTCAACTAGTATCGATAATAGTTATTTCACAATTCAAAACTCATTTATTGGTTTTCATTATCTTAAATCGAATACTTCAGTTAGTGTAAACTTTGATACACTATATTATTTCTCAACAACCTATTCAGCTTCTTCGGTATATTCAATTACCAATTCTACATTTAATTCAATGACATGTGATTGGAACATTACTTGGTCATCAAATCAGATATCAACGACTTATACGTTACTTTCTCGAAATTTGTCACTAATTATTCCTGCAGATTGGACTAGTACGTTCAATTGGTATTATAATCTAACGTCTCCATTTTCATATGAGAAATCATTTGGAACTTATATTACATATCTAAATACGAACACGAGTGCTGGTGATTGGTGGATAGAGACTTCAAGTCCAAATCATCTTTATTCTGCAACATTCTCTGACAGTGTTTCAGAGACAGACAGATATGTTTTAGGCTATTGGACAACAAATGGCACGGATGCTTTTGGGTATAATGGTTCCACTATATATTTAGATGCATTTGTAAGAGGAGATTCAGGATCTGTATACAATGATACTACTGGTTCTCTAAATTATACATTATTTGATCCTAGCGGTTTAATTGTTCCTCTAAAAACATCCTTGGATGCAAATCTTTCCTATGTAGATGTTACTTATTATAGTCTTAATGGTCTCACAAATATTACTGAAGGTTACTATAGTTCTTCAATAACATTTGATCCTTCAGTATATGGTTCAGATTTATCTGGCTTCTGGACAGCAATGGTTTATTGGGATAATGGCACAGAAGTTGGTTTTTATACACAAAGAATTATTGTACAAACAAACACTTCTTTCATTTGCGAGTGGGAAATAGAACCTGGAACAAATAGCTGGACTACATCCGATATTAGAAGAGAGCAGTTTGATGATATTGATATAAGGGCGTTTTACTATAACATCAGTGAACCATTCTTTGTTGGTAATGGTAAAGCTATACCCTCTGCTGAAGTGACATATACACCAAGTTGGAAAGCTGGAGGAACCTTCATTGATTCCCATCCAAGTTATACAGCCACAGTAAATGCAGATCCCGCAGTTGGCATTCATACAATTGATATACTTGCATCCGGAGCATTTCTAATAAATCATACAGCAAGCTTTGATGTAACCGTTTTTTATAAACTAGCATTTGATACTTTGAACACTTATTATAATGCAAATTATACTAATAATGCATATTTCTACTTCGCATTAACAGATGTCTCTGCTGGTTCAAATCTAACTGATGTTTCACCTGGATCTCCAGATGATATGACAGTAACTGTTGATAATGGTACTAACAACTTTGTTCTTTCTTCTCCTGCTGATTATAGTTTTACGTATACAGGAGTTTCTGAATTATGGGAGCTTGACATTAGTACATCAACAAATGATTTAGTTGTTGGATTATACAATGTCTTTATTACAGTTCAATATAATAATTACAGAGCAAACTATACAGAAGAGTATGTTTCTGATGTTTTTCTTCTAGAAGTAAGTGCCCCAAAAACTGAAATTCAAATCAATTCAGCGGATACGACGATCTATACATATCATACTGCTTTATTCAATTTTGATTTCTTTGATACGAATCACTCTTTAGATTTAACAAACGCTGTAGTTGATGTGTGGTTTAATGTTTCAGATGTTTCTGCAATTGTAACTCCTATTGGCAATTCCTATCAAATTGAGGTAACAAGTAATAATCCATACACAATTGGCATATCTGTATACATTAATGTAACAAAATCCAATTATGAATCCATTAACAATTATTTACTGGGTGAATTAAATGTAGTAATTATTCAAACAGAAATAGTAACGATTGATGTTCCTTCAGATATGTATACTGGTTACAACACTTCCGTAGTTATCCAATTCAATGATTTAGATAATGCTGAAACAATAGATGGTGCTTATCTAGAGAGTATTATAACAAACTCAACTAATTTTGTAAATGTCAGTATTGTTGAACTGGGAGGAGGTCAATACAACATTACTTTCATCAATTATGATGTAGCTGTTTTC
>JAGLXK010000052.1 GCA_023132955.1 Candidatus Heimdallarchaeota archaeon | reverse complement strand
TCTGCAATCTCATTCATTCTATCTTCGTCACAGATTAATTTCTCAATTCTTGACCAGTTACTCTTTAGTTTCTCTCTAGCATATTCTTCTTCTTCCTCAGTGATAATATCAAATTCATCATCTATCAAACCTTCTAATCCTTCGTCAAGTTTGATTTTAACTAAACGAGACTCATAGAAAATTGGTACTGTTGTTTTATCTACTATTGCCTGCGATATATCATAGATACTAATGTAATTACCAAAGACATTGATAGTGTTTCTATCTACAAGATCAACTGGTGTAGCTGTAAAACCTATGAAAGAAGCATTGGGTAAGGCTTTTCGAATATGAGCAGCAAAACCTTCTTTCAACTCTCCTCTATCTGATAATGTCTTTTCAAAGGAATACTGACTTCGATGAGCTTCATCTGCGATAACAACAATATTTCTTCTATCAGATAAAAGAGGATATTCCACCTCATCTTCATCAGGTAAGAATTTCTGAATAGTAGTAAAAATTATCCCTCCTCCTGATGTTTTCAGCAAATCTTGGATATTTTCAGCTGTTTCTTTAGGTTTGCTTTCATTTAATTTTCTAGCTGTTGCCTGTATTGGTGTTTGACGGAGTAAATCTCTAGATAGAGTAAAAGTGGTAAATAGTTGGTCATCCAAATCATTTCTATCTGTTATTGCAACAATAGTTGGATTATTCAGTACTTGAATCAGTTTTGCTGTATAGAACATCATTGTGATACTTTTACCCGACCCTTGAGTATGCCAAACTACACCTATTTTATTATCGCCTTCAGTTTGTGTTGCTCGTAGAGTTTCATTTATTGCTGTATTCACTGCATGATATTGATGATAAGCTGCAGATTTCTTGATTAAGTTTCCATATCCATCATCTTCAAAAGTTATGAAAAAGCGGATATAATCAAGTAATTTTTCTGGGTCTAAAATTCCCCTGATTAATACTTCGAGTTGTAGCATTCCTGTATCATCTAAAGTATCTCCCCCAATAGTTCTCCAAGGAGTAAATCTCTCCCAATTGGAAGAAATACTTCCTGCTTTAGCTTCAAAACCATCACTGATAACTATGAGTTCATTAGTTCTGAATAAAGAAGGGATTTGATTTTTGTAAGATTCTATTTGTTGAAAAGCTAATTTTACTGTAGTATCTTTAGCAGCAGGATTTTTGAGTTCAATAACCACAACAGGGATACCATTTATGAAGAGAACAATATCTGGTCGTCTATTATATCTTATACCATCAACAGTATCAACGATTGTATATTGTTTAACAGCTAAGAATTCATTATTATCAGGATTATCGAAATCGATTATTTTGACTATATCTGATTTAATTCTGTTATCTTCGTAGAAATCAACAGTCACACCTTCAGTAATCATGCGATGAAAAATTTGGTTATTAACTAGCATATTAGGAGAATCTATCTTAAGAATTTGTTTTAAAACATCATCTAATACGACTCTCTTTTTGTTAGTATTAATTCTCTGCAAAGCATTTTCTAGACGTTCTTTAAGAATTGTTTCTTCAAAAGAAGTTCTTTCTTGATATTCTCCCTCAGGTTCAATTATTGGTCCATTAATTACTTCATAATCTAATTCTCTAAAAAAATCTAAAGCTACATTTTCTAATTCTTCTTCATTAATTTTCATTTGAAATTTCCTCCAAGAAGTGTTTAGGATTCTTAATTCTGAGCTTACCAGAAAGAAGCTGAGGGAGAAGAAGATCGCGAAGAGAAGAGAAAGTTTCAATTTCCATTAAATTTTCTACAATTTTATTATAAATTGGTTTGATGATTTCAAGAAATTTAGTAAATACTATTGGAGATGGGTATATAAATTTAAATTTTTTTATAACAGAAGTTCCAATATTTGGTTGAGCAGAACCTTGTGCATATGAAATAATTTGATGCTGATATTTGTTTTGAATAAGTAGTAAATATGCTACAAAATCAGAACAATCTACCTTGGGTTGGATTAAGCCAAGACGGTAATTTAACCACAATTTTTCAGTAGAATAAGACAAAATTCCAATTTTGCCTATATTTGCGCCAGTTAGAGCTATGAGTATTGCTGGTGGAGATATGATGAATTTTCTATCCAGAGAATTAGCAAAATCCTCTTCTATGAATTCCGTATTTAAAGCATTAACGGTTCCATTATTTATGTTCTTAATCTTAATAACTCTGTTAATTGTAACCTCACTTTTAAGCATATAAGTTCGAAATTGAAAACCATTTTGGATTTCAATTATCTTTTCTAGTCTTTCTACTTTCCATCCTTTGGGGATAGGTCCTAACTCAGAATCAATAAATTCCTCTTCTTGGAAAGGATCAAAATGAACAAACCAAGAAAGGAAAAGAGAATGAGCAAGAGACTCTAATGTACGATTCTTGCTTTTATTGAGCTCGATTTTGGAATCTAATATATCCAGAATAGAAGCTATGGTTTTCCTGATTTTTTTATCTGGATAAGGTAAAAATATCTTATCAAAAGTTTTCATGGTTATTGTATCAAAGACTGTTCCATAAGTTAATGATTCAATATTCTGGAGAGAATAAATTAAAGAATAGAAAATATAAAGATAATCTGTGTTTTCTTTTACAACTAATCCATAACAAGTTTGATTGAAAGACATATCAAAGGGAAGAATGGCCATTTTACCGACAGTACCTCTTGAAGTTATAACAATTGTACCTTTAGAACAGATCCTAGCTGAACTATTTTGTATTCCCAATTCAGTGATTGTTCTCTCAGTAGAGTAAATATATCGTTCTCTATTACTAGCTATATCCTTTGCTGAAGCCCAATTAATATCTCCATTCCAATA
>JAGLXK010000519.1 GCA_023132955.1 Candidatus Heimdallarchaeota archaeon | reverse complement strand
CAATACCCTTATTAATTGGAACTATTTCAGCTAGGACAGTACACCTTTGAGGTAATAAAATGAAGAAAAAGTTCGTATTAGGATTGGTTGTAATAGGTATAATATTCTTTTCTCTGACTAATAAAACATCACTAAGCACTTCTTTCAGTGAGAGTGATAAGAAAAATGATCAGTTTGTTTTAACTTTATCACCAACTTCATCTAAATTATTATATTCATCTTTAACTCCACATGACCCAATAGAAATACATAATGATGGTGAACTCATTGATTATGGCTTTCCTGGTTTAGGGACTGCTGAGGAGCCTTATATTATTGAAAATTGTTTAATTGAAACATCAGATGATTCTGGTATATACATCGCTGGTACAGGCAAATATTTTGTTATTCGTAACTGTTATATAGATGCAGAAAACTATGGAATTCTTATAGGCTTCACGGTTGGAGTAGCTGCTGGAACAGCTTCTATTATAAATAACACTTTAACCAACAATGATAAACTTTCTATCAGATTAAGATATTCTGATGATGTGACAGTAATCAATAATACCTGTAGTCACAGTTCTACTGGTATCGGCGTGCCTTCTTCAGATGGAGTGATATTAATCAATAATACCTTTAGTCACCATATTAGTGGTATCCGTATTTTTTCCGATGGAGCGACAGTAACCAATAACACCTTTATTAACAACGATTATGGTATCAGATTGGATTCTACCGATGGAGCGACAGTAACCAATAACACCTTTATTAACAACGATTATGGTATCCAGTTGTCTTCTTCCGATGGAGCGACAGTAACTGATAACACCTTTATTAACGACGATTATGGTGTCTACTTGTCTTCTTCCTATGATGCTACTTTGATAAATAATGTTTTCTTTAACACAGGACTCTATATAGAAGAAGGAATAGAAGAAACTGTTGAGGATTACTTATCCTATACAATAGAGAACAATTGGGTGAATGATAAATTATTAGGTTTTTACTGCAATCTCAATAAAGTTACTTTTTCAGAGCCTATCTATGGGCAATTGTTTTTCATTAATTGTACTGAAATACTCATCAGTAACCAAGAATTAGCTAATGTTCCTGTAGGTTTATATCTTAAATGGTGTGATAATGCTACTATTTCCAATAATGTTTGCAATAATAATTATTCTAGAGGTGACTATGGTATCAATTTGTATTATTCCGATGGAGCGACAGTAACTGATAACACCTGTACTAACAATGAATATGGTATCCAGTTGTCTTCTTCCGATGGAGCAACTGTAGCCAATAACACCTGTACTAACAACGGTGATGGTATCCGTCTGGGTTCTCTTGACTATCCTTCTTCCGATGGAGCGACAGTAACTGATAACACCTGTACTAACAACACTAATGGTATTGAGCTATATTATGATTTTTGTTATATTACATATAATCTCATCCAAGAAAATGAAGAGTATGGGGTTATCATAAAAGGTGATTCAAAAGATAATATCATCCACCATAACACTTTCATAAATAATAATCTGGGAGGAACTTCTCAAGCGAGTGATTGGGGAGTTAACAACACTTGGTATGAGAAAGAAATTAAAGAAGGCAACTATTGGTCTGAGTGGGATAGTAAGAAACCTTATCTAATTGATGGTGATGCTAATTCTACTGATCCTTATCCTTTGAATGAAAATCTGGAAAGGATAAATTATGAATCTATAATCTTACTACCTTCAATTTTCCTAATAGCGATTATTCATATGAATAAAATGAAGAAAAGAAAGAAAAAGTGATGAAAAGGATTTTTATTCTTCCTCCTCTTCCTCATCATCATTTCCCCTAGAGGAACTTAAGATTGGTTATTTGGATTTAGTTGGTTTGACCTATTATCCCTAGATGCCTTATAGGTGGTGTTATTAGGATTCATACTATTAGATGGGAAGGCATGTATATTACCTAATTTATTCAGCTAGTTGTATATTTCTTTTGTGAGGTTTTACTTAGTTCATATTTATCTAATAATTGCTTAGAAATAGCATTATCTTTTGCTATTTTACCATACATTCTTGCAGATTCTCTAACAATACGTTCCTTAGTAGAATAATCTATTTCAATCAAACCAAAACGAGGTTCAAAACCCTCTGCCCACTCCCAATTGTCTAGAGAAGACCAATAAAAGAATCCTTTAACATCAGCACCATTAGATATAGCTTTGTTTACTTCAATTAAATGAGATAGAATGAATTTTTGTCTTTCTTCATCATGTAAAGTGGCCATTCCATTTTCAGTAATATATATTGGTCCTTTGAATTCTCTTTTTACTCTCATAATATCTTCATAAAGACCTTGAGGATAGACTCCCCACCCCATTTGAGTTGTCTCAGTCTGTTTTGGTAATTTAAAATCAATTCCAGTTGGTATACCAAATTTGAACCTAAAATAAACAGGATCATAATAATTTAACCCAAAGAAATCTGAAGAGTCTTTCAACCAGTTTTTATATGCAAATGGAATAAATGGAAGTTTACCTCTTTTTAACGCATTAAACATCACTTGATTGTACGCAAAATTCATCGCTGAAACAACCCATTTTTTCCACAGCCTACTGTGATATTTTTGGTAGAAATATGGGATTGTTTTGACTATACCAACTTGACTTTTTGGATTGTGCTCTTTGAGTTTTCTATAAGCTATACCATGGGCTTTAATCATATTTCTGTAAACTTTAGTAAAAGCACTCAAAGATTTCTTTCTAGGTGGAAAATCTCCATAAAAATACCCTAATAGCGGAACAACACCTGGTTCATTAATGGTGTTCCAAAACTCCACTTCAGGAAAATTCTTTGCTAACACTTCACAATAGTGTTGAAAGTATCTTAGATTTTTAGTCTTAAGAAATCCTCCTTTTCTTTCAAACCAGATTGGAATTGTAAAATGAAAGATGTTGATGAATTCAGTTAGGTTATTTTTTTTCAATGATTCTATAACTCGGTGATAATGTTCAAGTTCATCTTCATTTACAACATTTTCTTCTGGAACTATTCTACTCCACTCAATACCTGTTCTAAGAGCACTCTGATTCAAGCTTCTTAAGAGTTTGAAATCAGATTCATAAAGGTTATAATGATCAGAAGATTCACCACATCGATCTCCATTCTTTATGACACCAGGAATTTGCTCAAATTCATGCCAGTCATTATTATAGTTATTCCCTTCGACTTGGTAAGCTGATTGAGCAGATCCCCAGAGAAAACCTTCAGGAAAGACCAACTTTTCACTCATCAATCAGATGATTCTAGGATTTCTATTTAAATTTGTAGTAGATATAAACTGTAAACACCTCAGAACAAAACCTTGATAAACAAAATTGCTCTTTTAAAACCAATGCCTCAAGAAAACTGGAATATTCTAATGGTTGTTCTAAGTACGGTTGCTCCTGATGTAAGGGTGGAGAAAGAAGCAAGGTATTTGGCAAGTAAAGGACATACAGTGACAGTTATTGGTACAAATCCTAAGGGTAATTTGGATAATGAAGAAAAACGAGATGGATACACTATTCTTAGAGTTCCAAGCTTAAAAAAGCTTTTTTTCAAGTATTTCGAATTCTGGAAGAATGTTAAGAATCTTGTTGGTAAGAATCAGTATGATATTATTCATCTTCATGATCTAAATGTTCTTCCTTTGGCAACAAGATTGAAGAAAAATGCAAAAATACTAGTCTACGATAGTCATGAGAATTTTCCAGAACAGATGTCAGAAACTTTTGGATTTCTTGGTTTGTGGGGTTATAACTGGGTAGAGAGATACTACATCAAAAGGGTTCAAGGTGTTGTTACAGCTGGAATAACTGTTTCTGAAAACCTCAAAAGAAAATACAAAGTTGAGAGTTCATGGATTGCCAATTATCCTTCTAGAAAAGATGTGGAAGCTGCCCACAAGAAAGACATTCCAAAAGAGTACACTACAGATAAGAAGTTCATAGTTGTACATTTTGGTGTAATGTATCATAATTTGGGTTATGATAAAACTGTTGAAGCAGCAAAAATATTAAGTGAAAAATTCAAACCGACTGAACTTGAATTCCTAGTAATGGGGTCAGGAACATCTTTAGAACCAATGGAACAATTAATAGAGAAATATAATCTTTCAGAGTACTTTAAAGTAACAGGATGGATGAATTACTTGGATGCTCTTTCTATTATGCGTAGTTGTGATGTGGGATTAATATTATTTCAACCAGGAAAGAACAATTTCTTGAGAATACCTAATCGTTTGTATGAATATTGTTCTGCAGGTGTTCCATTTATCGGCTCAAATTTTGAAGGGTTACAAAGAGCTACTTTGGGAATAGATGATCTTGGGATACTAATTGACCCAACTTCCCCGCAGGAAATAGCTGATGCAATCGTTATACTCATGCAAAATCATGAGAGATTGGAAAATATGAAGAAAACAGCTTCAGAAATATACAAGAATAAGTTCAATTGGGAAACAGAAATCGTCAAACTAGAGGAAGAGTACAAGGAAGTATTCTTGAAACTAAAAGAAAATTAGAACCTACGAATAACATTGTATATTTGTTCTTCTACCAATTTAGCTCTTTCCTTTACCTCAGAAATATCTGTCACTCCTTC
>JAGLXK010000518.1 GCA_023132955.1 Candidatus Heimdallarchaeota archaeon | reverse complement strand
CTTTCATTGAATCAGCTAGTTCTTGTAGCTCATCTTTAGGAAACGTTTCTCTTGGTTGAAAAACGCTTGGAACAATCTTATTTAGTGGTAGTTCTACAACTTCCATTCTAATTATCTCCTTTAATACTCTCATCCCATTTATGATATGTTTCTTCTACCCACTCATCATATTTTTCCCTTTCTTCGTTTTCACTTAGATTTTGGCCTAATAAGACTTGTTTGTATGGTTGCATATTATGACTGAACTCAAACATAGTAGCAAATGTTCTTTTACATTTCTTGCAATCAAAGAAGAAATTATGATGATAACGTTTTGGTGTATATTCCATTTCCTCCATAGTTCCTATAGCAATTAATGGATTACCACAATCACATGTTGCTTTTACTGTAAGATCCATTTTTCCATAAATTTTCTTAGAATAATTTTCTATTTCCATTTCGTTCATTTCTCCTTTTCAGTGATTAGTATTACTTTTCCAGCTTCTGTTTCTTCTATTTCTCTTTCTTCATAATAGTCATAAAGAAATTCTATAGTATCACTAAAGCTTTTCTTTTTTTCTACAGCTCTTAAGATATCCAGCTTTCTATGTAGATCCTCTTCAACTAATAATTCTTTTTTCATTTTTATCTTAGTACTAGTAAAATTAGAAACATAAAAAGGTTTGGAATTATAGGGAAAAACCAATACTTCTTAGAATCGGTAATTTTGGTTGAATCGTGAAAAATGAGAGAAAAGGCATTCTGAGATGGAAAACAAAGTAATGGAGAGCAACGTTACCGAGAGTTTATCTAGAGGTATGAAATATATATCATGGGAGAAAGACTTCTTAGAATTGCTCTAAATCTGTGGATTATGACCGTTCTATTTTTATATTACTTTGTCTAACCTATTTTTGGTGAAGGGAATGAAAATGCCACATAGATATGTATAAATCAGACCATTATGGGATTGAAATCTTCTAGAAGGACAACAAACTCTTAACACTACTCTTCGTATAAATCAGACCATTATGGGATTGAAATTATAAAGAGACATCCCAATCGTAGATATGAAAAGAAGTATAAATCAGACCATTATGGGATTGAAATTCAGTATGGAACTCTTTTTGTTTATGATTCAGGTA
>JAGLXK010000517.1 GCA_023132955.1 Candidatus Heimdallarchaeota archaeon | reverse complement strand
CAAAACAAATATATTCAGGCGTCTTTTTTTCCTGTAGAAAATTAAGTAAAGATATCTTTAGATCACTTATGCTTGACAATCTTTCTGATGAATCATTTCTTGTACCAACAAAAAGAGGAGATAAAACTGGGACAACTTTCATTTTTCCTTTTGCAGATATTAAAAATCTAGTTAAACAATCAGAAGAAGAAATCGATGTAATAGAAGATTTCGAGAGAAGATTTCTCTCAATAGCTAGGAATGAAGCTGAAAAAATCTTTTTTCCTTCAATTGCAAATAGTTCTTTAGTTATTACGTTTCTTTATGAAGAGTTTACCAATAAAAAACTAGAAACAAAATTCGATGGTGTACTTAATAAGAATAATCTAGAAAAGGTTTTGTCCTTATTAGCTGATGATGCTTCTTATGAAAAAGGTTTCGATATTTCTAAACATGCAAAATACACAACTAATACGATAAAAAGGAGGGTAACACTCAGAATTCCAGATAGGCAGTACCATGGAAAAAAAACAGAAGAATTTATCCCGCTAAAATTGATTGAAGTTGATATGGATAAGATGGCTGATGATTTAAAATCATTTCTGCAACCATTAATAAATCGGGTTTTATGTGCAAGGGATGGTATGATAATTGAACCAAAAAAAATAGATATATATCCTCGTGTTGATTTTATCGGGTTATTAGATGTAAGGAAAGATAATCCTGAAAATGAGAAATCTCAGGATTTCTTAAGATCAAGTGAATCGATTAAACATAATAAATGGAAAGCAACAGAAACAAGGTTAAGAAACATATATGGAAATACAAGTGGTCCAAAAAGTCTAAGAGATTTCTTCAAAGAGATAAATCGAATAGTCAATGAAGAATTTGGCATTGAGGAAACAGATACAAAACAGCTACCAAAAGAAATTCTTAGTGAAATATTCAAAGATCTTGGAATAAGGGATATTGGAACAAGAATAAAAGAGAAGGAAGATAAAAAACTAGTTCCTGAATATTTAAAGAAACAAAGAATAAGAGAGAAAAAACAAACTCCATCTCCATCTGAGACTAAGCCAAAACCTAAGAGAAAAACAGTTAGTGAAAAGGATGTTTTTAATTTACATCCCAAGTTTCTTTTTAGAAATTTAAATGAAATTGGTGTGGAAATATATCTACCAGAGAATAGGTCTTATGTTTTGAATCTAACTTTAACTCCTACTGTTACTAGTTATGATAAACAAGTGGAGATTCAACTTCCTTTTGATATTTATGATAATAAAGAAAATAGAATAAAAGATTATAGCAAAATCTCTGAAATTAACTTTCCTCTAAAAGCTCTTATTAGTTTAGAGACAATTCCTTTAAGACTTCGAGACATAGCAATCATTGGACTATCAATTATGGGGGAGAACTAAATGACATCACTTGATTCTGAGAGAAGTAAGCATATTCAATCTTCAAAAATCATCGAAACAGATAAAGAATTAATTTCTTTCGGAAAATTGTAT
>JAGLXK010000516.1 GCA_023132955.1 Candidatus Heimdallarchaeota archaeon | reverse complement strand
AACAGGATAAATGATTCCTTACCTGAAGGAGAAAAATACAGTAATCCTAGAAATCTCGCAGCTGGAACTGCTAAACAAAAAGATGCACGCATGATGGAAGGAAGAACACTTAATTTCATGACGTTTGAGCTTCTGGGATGGAATGACCAAGCAACTATAGAAGAAAAAGCTTCAACCTTGAAAAATTGGGGATTTGAAACTTCTGATTACCTTACTATTGATTCACCAAATTACGAGGAAGTATCTAAACATTTCAAAAGTGTTGAAAATGAAAGAGATAGTCTAGACTTTGAAATTGATGGAGTTGTTTTCAAATACAACTTAGCTTCAGATAGAGAAGAAGTTGGAGCAACAGATCATCATCCCCGATGGCAAATAGCCTTGAAATTTGAAAGTAAAGGAAAATCTACAAAACTAAATGCAATAACTTGGCAAGTTGGAAGAACATCTGTCTTAACTCCTGTTGCTGAATTAGAACCTGTGGAAGTATCAGGTGCTGTGATCAGTCGAGCTACAATGCACAATGCTGATTTCCTGATTAACCTAGATGCTCAACCTGGTGATTTTGTCTATGTTGAAAGATCTGGAGAGGTAATTCCAAAAATTATCCGTGTTACTGCGAAGAATTCTACAGGAAAAGTGAATCTACCGAATAAATGTCCATCTTGTGGATCTAAAACTGTGAAATCTGGTGTAAATCTTCTCTGTACCGGTGATTCATGTAGGGGAAGAAATATACAAGAAATTAGTTCTTGGATTAAAAAAACAGGTATAGATGGAATTGGTGGTAAAAGCTTAGAGAAACTCTACAATACAGGTTTGGTTAAACACTATTCTGATCTTTATTCTCTTACAGAAGACCAATTAGTAAATCTGCTAGGGCGAAATGGTACAAAAATCTTAGCTTCTATAGATGAAACAAGAGAACTACCTTTTAGAACATTTCTAGCAGGTTTGGGTATAGAAAAATTGGGAAGAACCATGGGTAAGAAACTAGCTAACTCTTTTAACAATCTTGATGAACTCAAAGAAGCTTCTATGGAGGAATTGATGAAATTAGAAGGCATATCCGATATCACTGCTAGTTTTATCCATAATGGAATCAGACAAACTGAAAGATACAACAGATTGTTCAAACATGGTTTAACAATTATCTATCCCGAGAAAAAAGATACACAAATCACTAATCAAAGAGAAACACAACAGGTGATTTCATTGAAAATATATGTTACAGGAAAAGTAGAAGAATATACAAAAATAGAATTAAAAGAACTGTTAGAGAAAAAAGGAATAGTTTGGGGTTCAGGCGTTACTAAGACCTTAGACTATTTGGTACTTGCAGAGAAACCAGGAATAAAAAGACAAGAACAAGCTGAGGCTCTGGGAGTAAAAATGATCGGATGGGAGGAATTCTATTCAAAATATGTTGAATAATCTTCCCTTTTTTTAATCTATTTTATACTTTTTACTAATTTCAAAAAATCGAAAAAACTTGGAAAAGAAATAGGTTTATAATAACTCTAAACTACATTTATTCGATAACACAATGGATTTCGCTGATATCAAAATTCCTGGGGAAGTAGTAACTGTCGAAGGTGAAAAAAAGGCAAATGAAATTATTATGCTTGCTTTAAGTACCTGTCAATGGTGTAAAAAGGGTAAAAAATGGTTGAAAGATAACAACTACACTTACAGTTATCTAGACATTGATAAGGTTCCTTTTGAAGACAAAAGAGAATTCAAAAGAGCTGTCAGTAAGCATTTCAATGCGATGGTTAGATATCCTTTCTTAATCGTTGATGGAGATAAATTCTACGCTGGTTTTAACATAGAAAATTGGAAAGAACTGTTTCTCGAATAGGTTGATATGCATGAGAGAGAAAACTATAGATGACGTAACTAAATACGTAAAACAAGTAGCTCAAAAGAGAAATTGGATTCTACATCCAAATGATGATGGAACACTAGATATGCTTGTTGAAGGATTAAGAGACTATTTTAACAGAGTAGGGTATTTTAACTGTCCTTGCAGAGATTCATTTGAAGAGATGAAATCTGACAGAGATATTATTTGTCCTTGTGATTATGCCCAGCCTGACATAGATGAATTTGGACGTTGTTATTGTGCTTTATATTTTGACCCTAATTATGCTTTTGATTCTGAAATTGTAATGATCCCTGAAAGAAGACCTGAAGAAAAGTGGTAAATGCTTGTATTTCCATTCAGAAGTATTCAAGAGTGCTTTCTTGCATTTTAGCTAGTCAAAAAACTTAATAAATGAGTGAAAAAAATTTCATTTGAATAGAAATGGATAATATAGGCAACTATACAACTAAACCTTTCAAACGTAAGTTGCAAGTTGAAGCTACAGAATTCTCTCGAAATAGATACTATATGACTGGATTAATGGAATTAGATGTAACTGAAGCTAGGAAAATATTTGCGTGTTATAAACGTCAAACTGGTGCTAATCTTTCATTTACATCCTGGGTTGCAAAATGTTTAGCTACAGCTGTTAGTGAAAATAAAGAAGTTCATTCTTCCAAAAAAGGTAAAAAAATTATTTTCTTCGAGGATGTGGATCTTTCGATTCCAATAGAGAAAATTATTGATGGTGAACCTTTTCCATCCATATTGGTCATTAGAAAGGCTAACGAAAAGAGTCTTCAAGAACTACATAACGAAATAAGAGCAGCTCAATATCCAGACAAAGATGATATACATACTAGCATATCCAAGAAACAATTAAACATGCTCTTTTCTTTACCACGATTTATTCGTGATCTCATTTTTTGGAGACGATTACGTAAAAATCCTTTTTATTTGAAGAAACTTAATGGAACAGTTCAGCTCAATCCTCTTGGTATGTTTGCAAAAGGAATTGGTGGATGGGCAATTAATCTCGGACATCATCCTCTAATTGTAGTTGTTGGTGGAATATCAGAACAACCTCGTTTAATTGATGGTAATCTTGAAAACAGAGAATTTCTGAATATAACCTTAAAAATAGATCACATCATCACTGATGGAGCACCTGCTACTAGATTCGCAAGAAGATTTGCTGATCTTCTTCAAACTGCTGGATTTCTAGAAGATTTCTGCACTGAATAAATAAAATAAAAGAGTGATTTTCACTTTTTTCTTAATTGCTCGTATTTCAAACCAAGCAGGAAAGAGTGCTAGACTGGCACTAATCTATAGTCAAGAATTCTACTTTTTCTATCTTTAGTAAGTTATCTTTTTGTAAATTATCTTGGATACTCATGTGCAACACCTGCTAAACTTGTTGAAAAAGAATAAAATAATTTTAATCTTTTCTTTTACTATGTGTTGGCAGTATCGAAAAACTACTTTATTAATTAACAAAGATTAAAAACAAACAACAATCTTCCTTTATCTCTTTACAAAAGTAGTCCCTAATCTTTAAAGACAATTTTGTATAGAAAAAAAGAATGTAAGTTATGAGAATTCTATAGCTTACTACCGCAAGATGTACAAAACTTAGCATCTAAATCTTCATTAAACCCGCAATTTGGGCATACTTTTAGCCCTTGTGGAGTTTGACTAAAAGCAGAAGGAGGCTGCTCTGCTGATTGATATGTTTGATATGTTTGATATGTTTGTTGTGGTTCGTATGTTCTTTGTGGTTGATACGGTTGTTGCTGTGGGTAATATCCTGTTTCAGTTTGCATCTGCTGTCTTCGTCTTCTTCTGAAAACAATAGCACCAATTACAATTCCAAGAACACCTAGACCAATTAGACCATAAATCCAGTCTCCAGGTTCTAGGCCAGAACCCCCAACTTCATAACTTTGAGTAGCAGAAATTGTATAGGAAACAGTTGATAAACCGAAATTGATAATTACAAAATCATAACTTCCTGAATTTAATATTTCTGTAATAGTAGTAGATGTTACATCTGAACTATATGCATGCCAATAAGGTTCAGATCCTCCATCGTTCCATTCTTCAAAATCTCCACCTCCACATATTGCTACATCTACATTATCCGAAGAAGTAACAGTAACTCGAACAGTTGTTGAGGATTGAGATATTGTTCTAGTATATAGAACAAAATATCCAGAAGGTAATGTATCAGAATCGGTAAATAGATCAGTTGTAGTTGTTTCAGCATTTGCAAGTATTGAGTAAGAGAAACATACAATAAATACAAAAACTATAGTTTTTACTTTCATTAGTAACCTCTTCTATTTTCTTGATCTAGTTAATTGTAGATTTAAGTGCGTAAATTGAAAAGTGACACTATTAAAACATTACTCAAAAGTAATGATGCACTTAGTTTCACAATCATGATAATTTATTTCATTTTTGGAATAGAGTTTTCATAAAATTTTAGATTTAAGTAAAAAAAGAAGAAGTGGAGATTTAACCACTTACAGTGTGATCATCTATTGTCAAAGTAGAACTTTCTAATGGAAAGGGCAAATCAACAGGATCTGAACCGATATGTTGAATTTTTATTAGTGATTCAAAGAAGTTACCTGCAATACTTACTGGTTTAAGAGGATGAACAATCTCTCCTTTCTCAACTAAATATGCATTAGTTGCAGTTATAGAGAAATCTCCTGTAATCATATTTGAATGTCCCATACCCATTGGAAAACCTTCAATGAAAATAGCTTTATCATAAGCTGCAATTTGTTCGTCTTTGTTTTTAGTACCAGGTTGTAGAACAAGTTTGTTAGGTGCTATGGAAGGTATATTTTCATAACGTGTTGGTTCATCTCTTTGAGCATTTCCAGTACTTTTGGTTCCGAAAATTGGCCCATAGAAATTGTCAAATAGAAAGCTCTTTAGAACACCATCTTTTACGATTTCAGTCTTACCTATAGTTGTCCCCTCAGCATCAACAGCCTCTGAAGAAATCTTTGTTGGAATAGTACCATCATCATTCAATTGGAAATCTTTGGTAGCAATTTGTTCATTCATTTTATGCATCAAAGGATTTTGTTTTTCAACAACAGTACCACCATCAAGTCCTACTTGAAAAGTTGTACTTAATAACATTGAAGCAGTTAAGGGTTCCCAGATTGTAGGAATTTTAAGAGATTCTCCGAGAGGTTTTGAACCCAAGTGTTTGAATGCTTTGTTGATAGCATTAGTTCCTAATCCACTTAATTCTTGTATAGTTCTACCAACTTTGAAGTCAAAAGCTGTTGAGCGTTCTCCTTGACCCATTGCGACAGAGTACACTGTACCATAATGTGCAGTATTAAGAGAGGAGACAAGACAGCCTTCAGTTGTTGCTACAGCGAAACCACCCCATTGAGTGCCCACTTCGATATCTGCACCAACTAACCTTTGATCGTCAATATCTGTTTCTTTAACTAAACCAGCTAAATGTCCAACAAGAGTTTCAGAGTCAAGTTCAGTTATATTTGTGTCTAGAATTCCTTCTTTTCCAGGTTTACTTTCAGAAATAAAACCAGAAAATCGAGGATCTTCAGGACAGTTTTTAGCAATCTTATGCGCATTAGCCAAAGTCGATTTAATGGAATCAGGTGCAAATCCAGCACAAGTGGCAAAGCCAACTTTTTTACCTTCAGCAACACGGATGCCAATTCCTTGAAGCATACCGTCTCGGCATTCAGTTTTTCCTTTGGAATATTTAACTTCGGTTAGAGAATTCTTGATGATATAAGCTTCAGCTGTTTGAATACTCATATCTTTTGCATACTTTAGAGCTAAATCAGCTACTTCCAGTATCTCAGAACGTAATTTTTCTAGTACCATTTTATTCGCCTCCAACTAGTACTTCATCGACAACAATGCTAGGTCCACCGAGTCCAACTGGTAATGGGTATTGACCCCCCTTGCCACAACCTCCAAAGTAAGATGTAAAGAGATCCATTTCTTTTCCTACACCACTAATTTTGCTGATGAAATCCAAAATTTGACCAGATAGTGCTGCATCTTTTATTGGTGATGTAATTTCTCCTTTTTCTATTAGGAAGCCTCTGCTGCATTTGAATAAGAACGCTCCATCTAAGCCAGCTTGACCGCCAGATGTACCAATTGCATAGATACCGTCACCAACCATTTCAACTGATTCTTCAATACTAAGATTTCCTGGTTTGAAGTATGTATTTTTCATCCTTGGGATACTTGGGTACATGAATGTAATTGCCCTACTATTACCTGTTGTTTCAGTGTTCATCTTGTTTGCCGTACTTCTATCGTGAAGATATCCTACAAGCATTCCTTTGTCCATCAAAACAGTCTTTCCTGTTTTAGTACCTTGATCATCATAAGGTAAGAAGAATCCTCCATATTCAGAGATACCCTCATCAATAATGGTAGCATGTTCGCTTCCTAGCTGTTCTCCAACTCTGTCTGAAATGGGGGACATTCCTGTAATAACAAAGTCTGATTCTGACAAGTGACCAAAACTTTCATGAGCTAAAACACCAGCCATTTTTGGTCCTACAAGTGCTCTTTGTTTTCCACCCGGTGCTGCAACTGCTTCAGTTTGTTCTTTGCAGTATTTTCCAGCATTAGTACCAATAGTTTCAGGATCTTTTCCTTTTAGTTTGAAAAATTCCATCCCTTGTGATTGTCCTTCTCCATCAAATCCTCTTGCTTGAGTTGTTTCAGTCATTGCTATTGCAACAAATCTCAAATCAAACAAAAGAGGTGTCCAGTAGATTTCGGATTGTTCTGAGTTAACAAACAATTTATTTCCCCAGAGTTCTCCCCATAATCCAATAGTAGATTGGGTATCAACTTGTTCTTTTGCACAAGCTACTCCTCGTTTTAACATTTCTAGTTTTTCTTCAAATTCGACATCCTTTGGATGTATTTTTACTTTATATTCAATAGAATCCTTAATGGTAGGTCTATCTGTATATTTATGCTTGAATGTTAATAGGGATTCAGTAGATTTAGCTATTCCTAAAGCTCTTCTTGTTGTTTCCTTTAAAGCATCAGCTTCTAGTATTGGTGTAAAAGAATAACCAGGTGACCCATTAATGTAGGTCATAATTCCTATTCCTCTACGTTGCTTTGTGGAAGATTCTTTGACTTGTTCATTTGTATAATTAATAGTTGTTAGAGTCAAATCATCATACCTTGCTTCAACAAAATCAGCTCCAAGTTTATGACCATGATCTACTGCTTTATGTAAAAGATCTAAGACATAATCTTTCTCCAATTTTTTTCACCTTTTTGGTTGAAATTTATTTTGAATTGATGTAAGAATCATTGAGGAATTTATAAAAGTATACTAAACTGATTGGTTTCAATCTTTAACCACTTCATGAATAATAAATCGATTCCAGATTCTACTAATAGTAATAATGAAGCAACAAAATTTATCATTTTACTCAAGTAAATCAATAAGTTGAATATAATGAAGAAACTTGCTGATAAAAAGCTTACAAACAATTTTTACGGTGTTAGTTTCTTTTCATTGTTGATTTTTAATCACTCTTTTCTATAACTATTCTTTTGTTCTTATCAAAATCGCCCAAGAGAAATTTACTTATATTGCTCTTATTTGAATTATTTAGATGTTTAACTTAAAGATATCACTTGTAACTTCGACTGGAATACTGTTAGCTTCTAAACCAGAGGATGTAGACGACACTAGGCAAATCTTAGCAACAGGTTTAATCACTGCTTTAATCTCATTCTCAAAAGAAGTACACCACAGAGAATTGCAATCGATATCTTATCATGATAGAACTGTTTCTTTCATAAGAGTTCATGATTTTGTTTTAATTCTTGAAACAATAGATGAAGAATCCACTCTAACTGAAGAAATTTTAAAACAATTGCTTGAGAAATTAAGAACATGTACTAGTCCATTACTAGAGGTAGCTGACCCCGATACGATTACAGAAGGAGAAGCATCAATAATCTTAGATAGATGTTTGAAAAATATTCAATTGTTAGATATCTCAATTTCAGAACGACCTTTGAAATCAGCAGAAATTGCATATTTCACTCTAGTTCATTCCGACAAAGGTTGGAAGATAAAGGATCAAGTGGGTTCAGGATCACATATTCCTTTAATAGCAAAGATGATAGATTCTCTTGAAGCTAACGAGAAATTTCAAGGAAACATGGAAGGAATTCTAACTTTATTAGAAAGTGAAAAAAGTTTAACTTACACCATTATTGATACCAATGGAAAAAAATCTAGAGTTGGAATTCTAAAATTTCCTCAAAGTCTGAATCTAGTTCTTTTTAGATTATTTGATATTATGAACAATCATCTTACTTCAATGAATGATAAAAAGAAAAACTTCAGTATGGAAGAGATTCTTCATAAAATTATGGCAACTGAAGATCTTGGAAATAGGTTATCAAAAATCATTATGGAAGATCTTTCACCAACTTTCTTAGATAGAACTGTAAGTCGTAATCTTGACAAAGCAATTTACTCAGCTATTATAGGGAAACCAGTTTATGTAATTGGAGATAAACCTACTGTTAAGCTAGTTATTGATTCAATGTCTCTATTTACTCAACATTTACAGACATTTGTCAGCCTCTGGACTACAGAAGAGGACATAACAAAAATTGGTAAATGCGACCTTCAGGCAAGATTTTGCGGTATGTCATCATTAGTCTACAGAAAATTTGTTGAGAAGGAGCTAATCTCTGAAAAAGATACCAATATCAATTTAGAGACAACTAAGGTTACAGGAGAAAAGTCAAGTAATCATTTCAAAAAATTATTTGATACAATTAAGAAACTGTCTATTGCTGAAGTAGTTACTAAAATAGTTTATGAGTTGGAAAAATTAGTTGATTTAACATTGGATTTAACAGCTCTAGCATTACTAGATGAAGAAAAAGCTAAAGCTAGATTAAAAGATATTTCTTCAGCAAAAGGTTATGCTTCAAGCTTCTTCAAAAAAGCGTTAAAGTTAGCAGTACAAAGGAATCCTCTACTAGATTACTTAACCTAAAGACATTTTTTCTATTCTTCTTTTTTAACAAAATATCTATATCTGTACTTTTCTCTGAAATTTAATTTATTGTATAAAAAAATTGCAGGTGTGTTTTTAGCTTCAACTTGCAAGTACATAGTTTTCAAATTGTTTATTTGAGCATAAGATAGCATCTTCCGCATAATAAATTCTCCTACATGCTTCCTTCGATAATTTGAATGAACATTTAAATCATATATGCCAATATATTCATTGTCGATTAAACCTAATACAATACCTATAATCAAATCATCTCTGAGCACTGAGCAAGTTATTTTTTGGTTAGATGTTCTAGAAATTATTCTTCTGAACCCCTCTAATTTAGTAGAATCCATTTTTGTAAGATTATACAATGATTGAAACCAATTTTCATTTACGTTCTCTTCTATTAAATAATCATAACTGTTCATAGAAGCTTCATAATTCAGTTGTTCTATTGCCATTGCCATAACAATTGTTTCATCTATCATTCTGAACCCCTTATCTAGAAGTGTTTCTGTCAGATTACTAGGTTCATAATAGTCTGGAATCTGGAAGATAAGAGGTAAATTGTTATTATTATATAACTTCTCTACAGCTGCAATATCATGTTCAAGATCAGTCCCAGAATATGCTAGAGGTAAAACACTATTTGCTCTCTTAGTAACTCCTTCTGACAATCTCACTATCCATCCTTTATAGAGCACTGAATCTCTAGCCTTCCATGCTTTATTTGTCAGTTCTTGAAAATGAAGTACTTCTTTTTTCATCTAGACACCTTTTTATCTTTTAGACTAATATTGCTTTTCCACTAAAGAAATTTACTTAAAGGATATAAACACATGTTTGAGTATGCGAAGCCTTCAACTATCATTAGTTACATCTTCTGGAATATTGTTGGCTTCCAAACCAGAGATTCTTACAGAAATGCAACACATCTTAGCTTCTAGCCTTATTAGTGCAATCATAACATTTGCAAAAGAAGTTCATAGACAAGAGCTTCAATCAATTTCATATCACGATAAAAACATTTCATTTGTTCAAATTTACGATTTTATAATTATTATTGAAACTAAAGTTGAAGAAACACTTTTTTCTGATAGGCAACTTGCTCAAATTATTGAACAAATTCGGATTAGTGCAGAACCATTGCTTTCAGAGAGAGATCCTGATCTCCTTTCTGAAGGAGAATCAGCTTTAATTTTGGAACATACACTACATGATATGTCCAATCTCCCACTTTTCTTTGCGAAGAATCCTCTAATAAGTTCTGAACCCCTTTTATTTAGTTTGGTCAAATTTGATGAAACTGATATTGAAATTATCGAAACTGTAGGTAAGAAGGAAGATGCAAATGAGATACTAGATATGTTAAAAAAATATAATCTTAATGTGGAATTCGAAGGAGAATTATCAGGGATTCTGTTATTAACACCTGAAAAGAAATACTCAGCTTTAGTAATCGTTAACGCACAAGGACCACAAACAATTCTAGGGATTCTAAGATTTCCACGAGAACTAGACTATATAGCTTTCAGAATTTTTCCTCTAATCCAAGAAAAATTAAAGATAATTTCAGAACAAGATAATCAATTAGAAATGCTTGAAATTCTAGATATTATTCAAAACATTGAAGATCCAGGAAATCATTTCTCTACAGTTGATATAGAAGATTTGTCACTAGCTTTTCTGAAAAATGCAATAGGGGGTAAACTTGATTCAATTCTATACCCTATTATCACTGGAGAAAATGTAATAATAGTCGGTGATAAATTAACTTCTAGGTTGGTAATTGACACCCTTTCAATTTTTAATCAACATATTGCTTCAGAAATAATCCGATGGATGGATGACGAAATAGATGAAGTTAACCTGGATACTGGTCTGTTTGGAATGTCATTAACTCAATTTGAGAAACTAAACTCTTCAGAAAAGATACCAGAAGAAGCAACCATAGTCAATCTAATTGAAGGAGAGACTAAAGGACATAAAGAGAGCAATCATTTTATTGCTCTTCTGGACAAACTTAAAGATCAAGATTTGGACAAGGCTTCTGTTGTTATTTTCAATGAACTGAGAAAATTAGTTTCAATGTCTTATATTATAACCTCATTTTCACTATATGATAAAGAACAAACTGAAATGCTATTTAGAAATCTGTTTCAACATTCAGGATTTCCAGCAAGTTTTGTTAACAAAGCAACAGAATTAGCATTGAAGAGAAATCCATTATTGACAAAGATAGTTTAACCAGAATTCAATAAAATAGATATATAAAGGTTACAAATATATACTGGGGGGTGTTTTTACAGCATGTTTAATGGCTATATTTCTATATACAGCATATGTTGGTTATTTGGCGATATTTACAGCTGAAGCAATTGTTTTTGTAATTGTTTTCTTCTCTTTCAACTATATGTTTCCTAAATCAAAATGGAAGATAAAATATATCTTCTAATTCTCTGTTTATTAAAACATGTAATCCTTATTTTGTTTTTTTCATAATTATTTCAGAGTAAAAATTAAATAACAGTAAGTATGTTTCTGAAACCTACAGAGGACAATGAATGAAGATTTTGCTTACAGGACCATTTGGAAACGTTGGAGAGAGCACTCTTGGAGAATTATTACGTCGTGATTATGATGTCAGATGCTTTGACAAAAAAAACAGAAAGACAAAGAAAGTTCAAAAAATAATGTCAAAACAAGGAGATTTTGAGACTATTTGGGGAGACATTAGAAATAAAGAAGATGTTGAGAAAATAGTCCAAGGTGTCGATTATGTTATTCATTTATGTGCTGTTATACCTCCTGAAGCAGATGAAGATCCAGATTATGCAAATCAGGTAAATGCAGGAGGAATGCAGAATCTAGTTGATGCTTTAGAGAAGTTGGATGAGAAACCTAGAGTTATTTTTACTAGTTCGTTGGCTATTTATGGTTCTAAAATGGCTTTACCACCACCAAGATATGTAACAGATGAGATTAAACCTTTAGAACATGATCTATATGCTTTTCAAAAATGGGAGATGGAAAAGATTCTGCAATCAAGTTCATTGGACTGGTTTATTTTACGATTAACAGCTGTTCCTTCTTTACGAATGCCTATGAAGATTCCAGATTTAATGTTTGACGTACCATTTGATCAAAGAATAGAATTTATTCATTCTTGGGATGTTGGTTTAGCTTGTGTTAACTCAATAGAAAATTTTGTAAAACATAAAATCATGCATTTAGCAGGAGGAGAAAGATGTCAGATGACTGCGGGAGAGTATATTACTAGACAACTGAAAGCATTTGGGGTTGGTCCAATTCCTAGAGAATGTTTTGTGGAACCTAAGAATGATGGTGAGTGGTTCCACACTGATTGGCTATATACAGAAGATTCACAGGAGTTACTCCAATATCAGCGTTATACACTAGAGGATTTTGCTAAAGAATTCGAAAGAAGAATAAAACTTCGTAGATTTTTCATTAGTTTGATTAGTCCTTTAGCACAGTTATTTTTAATTATCAGATCTCCATATTACAGAATGAATAAAAAAGCTTCAAGAAAGAAATAATAATCATTTTAGAAAAGCATGTACTTGGGTTTGAACATTCCTACAAGTTGAGAAGTCACCTAAATTCTTCCATTTCCACTACTCTCTTCTCTATTCTAGCTATATCTACTGCAAATGCCATTAAATGAGATTCTAATGATGCTCTTGCATTTGTCAAAACATCTTGC
>JAGLXK010000515.1 GCA_023132955.1 Candidatus Heimdallarchaeota archaeon | reverse complement strand
TGGGAATATCTTCTGCTTAAAAGAACTGAAAGCATTGGAGGTTTCTGGCAAGGAGTAACTGGAGCCCCTGAAAAAGGAGAAGATTTACTAGATGCAGCTAAACGTGAATTGTTAGAAGAAACAAGTTATATACCGAACTTTATCTATCAGACAGATTATTCATACAAGATTAAAGTAGAAGAAAAATATAACAAGGATTATCCTGAAGATGTTTTAGAAATTCCTGAATATGTTTTTGTTGCAAGAATCAACCAACCAGATTTACCAAGTATTGATCCAAAAGAACATGATCAATGGAAATGGTGTTCTTTTGAAGAAGCAATGGAACTGCTCAAGTGGGAAGATAACAAAAAAGCTCTTGAGCATGTAAGAAACATATTAGAAGAAAAATAAGCAGAAGTGAATTCTTCATTCTTCACTATGTTTGAAAGATTTTATTATTGTAATAGCTCTATATCCTGAGTAAATAGAACTCAAAAATAGTGCAACAGAACCGAATATTACAGCTGCTAGAGGAGTCAGCAGGAAGTAAAACAAAATAATTATTATCAAGCTGCTTACCAAAAATCCAGAAAAAAGTCCTAAAGAAGGTATCATCCAACCTTTGAATACATAGATTTCAGTAAGAATACCTATCTTTAGACTTCGTAAGTTTTCATATTCCTCTTTTAAGTTATATCTATTGTTCGTGTTTTTTTCAAGAAGTCCTAGTTGCTCTAATCTTTGAAGGTGATATTGAGAATGACTAGCTGATTTAAATCCTAAATCTCTTTGAGTTTCTCTAACTCCAACATCTTTAGCTTTCTTTAACGCATATACAAATACACGTAAAGCTTTTCCTGTCAAAGAAGAGATTATGTCTTCATCATTCTTTTCAGTCATTCAGGTTTCACCTATTTTAGAAGTGTGGGGCAAATAAGTTACTTAATACGGTTATATAATCATCAAATGCGCTTTCAGGTATAAGAACAGCTGCTCCTAAAAGATTTTGACTATATTGATAGTCATCATGCCAAGTTAATGATTTGAAGAGAACTAGTCCATCTAGATCCACAAATAGGAAAATAACTGTATTGTTCTCGAAGTATATTTCAGTTACAAATTTCAAGCTAGCTTGGTATTGGTCAGTTGGGTACGGTTCTTGACCATAGGTTCCAACTCTAGAAGTTTTGTTTATTGAATCAAATAAACTTACAGCTATTTCATCAACTTGTGATTTCGATAGATTAAAATTAACTTGTTCTTCTGGATTGAATGCTTCTGCTGAAACAGTCCATTCATATGAGATGCTATCACCAATTCTATCAAAATATGCCCAAATTAATCTACTGTTTATTTGAGCTGTTCCATTTCCGATTATTTCCATATGAACTACATTAGGAAATGAGCTGGAAACTGATTCAGCTAAATTTGTTGAGAACCCAGCATCATCATCTATATCAGGTGGAGTTGTATCTGGTATTCCGAAATATATACCGATTCCTACAATCCCTCCAGTAACAACGGCTATACCGAAACCGATAGCTAACCATTTAATGAAACTACCTTTTAGATCTCTTGAGATTGCTTTACTCAATATTTTTTCATCACTCATGTTCATCATCTGAAGTGTAATTACTTCAAGAAGTTCACGCTCAAAGACTCTTATAATAAAATGTTTTGTACAGCCATTATTAAATCTTGTACAAGAATTTGAACAACAGTCTATTGTTAAACAAAAACTGTTTTTAATCCCCTTTGTCTACCTTATTTGAATGTGGTTATCATGAAAGTTGATATAAAAAGGATTAATCTAAAGGAAAATGACTTACCTCTAGTCATTCTAGGGGTTTTAGAAGAAGCAAAAGAAGATGTTATGCTTAAAGAATTAAATGAAATTGTTGGTGAAATTTTAGATCTCGGTGATTT
>JAGLXK010000514.1 GCA_023132955.1 Candidatus Heimdallarchaeota archaeon | reverse complement strand
CAATTGAAGAAAATAGTTGAACAAAAAACAGAAAAAGTTCTAGAATTATACCCTCAAGGAGAATCTAAGCTAGCTAAACAAATTAGTTTAACATACTTAATCGATATATCAAGCATATATCTTGCAGTATTGTACGGGGTTGATCCATCAATTACTCCAAGTATTGATAAGCTAAAGAAAGTGCTAAAGAAGAAGATTAATCTTCAAGAAACAATCGAGAAGGAATTAAATTAATCTCTTGAAACTCCTTTCTACATGTTATCCAATAGAAAGTTTTAATAAGGAAAATTATTTTTACTTATTTAGAGTAAAAAGCAGTGAAATACTTTAAGTGTTGCTTATGTGTGGAATTGTCGGTATTGTTCAACAGCAAGAAACAAAGATAGG
Organism: Candidatus Heimdallarchaeota archaeon; assembly: GCA_023132955.1. GTDB lineage: Archaea > Asgardarchaeota > Heimdallarchaeia > Heimdallarchaeales > Heimdallarchaeaceae > UBA460. Next base: position 17,975 of record JAGLXK010000514.1, on the reverse strand, counting down.
AAAGATCATAATCGAATCTTTAACCAAACTGGAATACAGAGGATACGATAGTGTTGGAATCGCATCTATTTTCGATAATAAGGTTTTGATAACCAAGGATCAGGGAAAAATATCAGAAGTAACAGAAAGGATTGATATCAATAAGATACAGGGAAAAATTGCTATAGGTCATACACGCTGGGCAACTCATGGTCCGCCAACTAAAGAAAATGCACATCCACACATCGATTGTAGTGGAGAAATATCAGTAATCCATAACGGAATTATAGAAAATTTTCGAGTATTAAAAGAGGAATTATTGAATCAAGGACACTCATTTCAATCAGAAACAGATACAGAAATAATCCCGCATATGATAGAACAACAAGTGAAGAAGGGGAGGTTTTCTTTAAAAGAAGCCATAATTCAAGTTGTTAAGAGACTTGAAGGCACATTTGCTATATGTGTTGTATCTAGCTTAGTTCCAGACAAAATTTATTGTGCAAAAAGAGATAGTCCACTTGTAATAGGTATTAATTCTGATCGAATGTTCTGTGCGTCAGATATTCCTGCATTTCTAGACAAAACACGAAAAGTAGTTCTCTTACATGATGATGAATTCGTCACATTATCTTCTGAAGGATATGAAATCATTGACTTTAATACATTGGAGAAGATACAGAGAAAACCACACATAGTGTCTTGGAAACCAGAAATGGCACAAAAAGCAGGTTTCCCACATTTTATGTTAAAGGAAATACATGAGCAACCAAATTCTCTTGCAGACTATATTAGAATAAAACAACCGGCACTTAACAAAATTGCTGATAAGATCTATAATGCAGAAAAAATCTTCCTTCTAGCAGCTGGAACCGCGCACTACTCCACTCTAACTGGAGAACATTTGATTAGAAAATATGCAAAAAAAACTAGCAGTTCAATTATTGCTTCAGAATATGAATCGATTACTAGTTTAATTGATGAAGATACAATTATCTTACCTGTGAGTCAAAGCGGAGAGACAATGGACACAATTATGGCAATTAAAAGTGCCAAAGAGCAAGGAGCGACAATACTTTCAGCTGTTAATGTTATAGGAAGCACTATTACTCGTCATTCTGATGAAGTATTGTACTTATATGCGGGACCAGAGATTGGTGTAGCTGCAACTAAAACATACACTGCACAGACAATTGCTATGTGGGACATAGGTTTGGAACTTGGAAAACTCTCAGGAGAACTTGATAATTCCGAGTATACAACAGCACGAAAATTGTTCCAAGAGATACCAACTATTGTTAAACAAACTATAGTTAGAAACGAAGCAAGGGCTAACCACATTGCTTCATGGTTTGCAAAGAAGAGCAGTAGTTTCTATTTGGGAAGAGGTTTGAATCTTCAGACAGCTAATGAGGGGGCACTAAAGATGAAAGAAATAGCTTATATTCACAGTGAATCATATCCAGCAGGAGAATCAAAACATGGACCAATAGCTCTAGTAGAAGAGGATTATCCAGTTATATTTGTAGCACCAAGAGATCAAACAAACAAAAAGATGATTAGTAACATCATGGAAATGAAAGCAAGAGGAGCAGCAGCAATTATAGTAATGGAAGAGGGAGATAAAGAGATAGAGGAGTTGGGAAAATGGAAGCTAGAAGTTCCGAAAGGATATTCAGAGATGCTTTCAACAATACCATATATTATTCCGCTACAGGTGCTAGCATACTATACAGCTGTGAGAAAAAACTTGAACCCAGATTACCCGAAAAATTTGTCAAAAGTAGTAACGGTTTTGTAAAATTAAATAGATGTATTTTTATTTAATTAGTTTAATGTTTTAGTATATGTTTTGGGATATTCTATTATCAAATTCTGAATCTAATTCTTGAAGTAAAGTATAAGTTTCTTCATTATTAAGATTATTTGCAAGTATAAAGGAGTTAGCAAAAGCTGACAATGTTTGTTTTTTCTTCATTAAATACTCTATTGTAGATTGCTTTAACAAGCGCTCAATAAACAAATTTCTTCTTTTTGGATAATAAATGAACAATGATTCACTAATTCTTTTGAGATTCAACAAAACCTCAAACAAACCAAAATGAAGTGTTATACCAGCATAGACACCATCTTTAACTCTTGATTTATCAATTCGATGCTGTATTCCCAATCTAGTCAGCAGTCTTTCAATTATTTTGTCGTTCAAATTTGTCGCAAAACCAACTCCAAAGCTGCTATTACCACCAGAAACAAATCCATCTCCTTCTAGTATTCCAAATAAGAAATCCCATAAGTCCTTATCATTAATGCACTTATTTTTCAGATAATTAGTTATCGTATCCATCACTCTTAGATGTATTTCCATCACCAAATTTCTATTATCTTTAATACCCAATGAACCACACTTATTCCACTTTCTAACATTATCGTGTTTTGTTTCGCGAAGTTTTATTCTCTTTTCCTCTATGTCTACATCAGCTTCTTCTTTCCAATACTTTACAAGGTCTTTCTTGATTTGAGCTTGTTTTCTTTTATCTGAAGGTTTTTTACTATATGTTAAGTCATACACAAGCTTATTTCCTACAACTAGTTTGTTGTACTTCTCAACATAATACACGGCTTGTTCTGGTGTTGATGCATTTATCCTCCATGCCCATCCTTTCTTTGTTCCATCTGCATAATAGCATCCAAAGTAATGGATAAATTCTAACAAATTAATCCTAATTGGAGTAAAAATTGGTACATGGTTTCCCAGAAAGATTATCATCTCATTCTCATGTAACTTTCCCATAATCCCGTCTGGAAATAACTGTGGCAAATAAAAATCTTCATAATTCTCTTCTTTAATTGTTGAAGATAGTTTTTCTACTTTCTTAACTAGTTTAATTCTTGCTTCTGAGGAGCGAGGAACATCACTTAAGCAAGGGATTTTCTTTGCTTTGGTTCCATTGCTTCTGTTTCTATATTTTCTCATGGTATTTGGGAATCTTTTTGGATGGATATTTACATCCATTCTTTCCTCCAATTTTCAACCTTATGACTATCTGAAAATCAGAATATCAGTTTTTCCTTATTCTCTATTAGCGCTTCTTCTACAGTTTGTATATTTAACAACTATAACTAGTATCTCCGGTTTCATTCATTTCAGAAAATTAAAAAAAGCCTTGCCAACTATCAAAGAGATTGATAATCCTTTGTTTGAACTGGAGGAGCAAAAATGAAACTACTAATATTACTAAAAAAGGGTCAGAAGAAAACCCTAATAGTTGAGAGCATAGTTATCTTATTTCTGCTTATTTCATCTTTATTTTTGCTCTCACTATTCGTATCTGATTATTATAATAGATGGTCAAATCTCGTATTACCACAAAATGAAGTAGATTTAGAGGTGCTTGTAGAACAGAAGTTCTCAAATTATCTAGGATCTTATTCATCTTTCACAGGTAGTTTCAAAGATTATAACTATCATTCGATGGATTTGCTTCCAAAGACCTTGCTTAATCTAAATTCTAGTGATACGAACTACACAAATTATAATCTAATCCTATTAAACTCTAATTTATTGACAGCTCTTAATTTGTCTTTAGATATTGATGAAGTGATAATTTTCCATCAAAGCGACTATGACTTTGAATTAGGTAGTCTGTCTATTGAATGGAGTGTTCCTTCTTACAATGAAAGTATTTCCTTGGTAGATTCAGCAAACGAGACCATTTTTTTGGATATAATGAATTTTGAAGATTTGGTAATAAACAGAAATATTCTCAATTTGAATATTCTTATGTCAGAAAATTCTTTCTTCAATTTTGCATCAACTGTTGGTTATAGTACTCTATTGAGTTTTGCAGCAAATGATTCTACTTACCACTATACTTATCTTAAATGGGACAAAAACCATACAATTAACTATCTTCCACAGAAAGTAGAGAAATTGCATAAACAATGGACAAGTAATTTAAGATTCGAATTCTTTGACTTTTATGGTTTTTATAACGAAAATAGAGATTTAACAATTGTTTTAACTTTCAATGATATTTTTTCTGAAAAAATAAGTGCTTTTCGCAGAGAAATGAATACAACATTTCTAAACACATCACTATTGGTTTTAGTTATTACTGGAATTTTTCTCTTTTCTACTTATCTCTTTCTTAAAAATAACCAAAGAGAATTGAAAAAAATCTTGAACATTTTTAAGGATAGAGGAGCTGGTTACTCACAATTAATAAAGCGTGTTATCTCTATCCAAATCTCTGTATCACTGATTAGTTTAGCAAGTTCCTTCATTATAATTTTTATTGTGTTATTCCTCAATGGATCGAGTAAATGGGTATTTTCCAGAATTTTGATGTCTGCTGAACTCTGTACAATTTTTGTTTGTGTTATTATTTTCCAATATTCTCTAACTTCAGCTATCAGGTATAAAGAGATTTCAAGTACAAAAACTGAGAGAAAATATTCTAAATCAAAGAAAATTAGTATTGTAATTCAAGCAACAACTATGGTATTAGTTGTGGTCTCCATTACACTTTTTTGGACTCTAAATAAGTTAGCACTGCAATTACAGTATCTTTCTACGGGAAGGATTTGGACAATTTCCTTGAGTTTCTTTGCTTTCTGTACTTTTCTAGTTTTTTCCCCAAAATTGATAGTATTAGTAATGAGAAAAATCCTTAGTAAAATTTTATCAATTCTTACTTCTCTGCACTTATTTATTTCTAGACTCTTCATATCCTTATATAGAACAAAAAAGCAATTGTGGTCTCTCTACTTCTTCCTAATCTTCTTTACTTCCTTCTTATCTTCAAGTTTCATAACTTTGAAGCAGCACAGTGATCAATATCACTTATCTCAAAAACTATTGGATGTCTCAATTCTTGTTAATCCAGATAGTATTCCTGAGATAATCCAAGAATATGGAGACACAGAGTATCTAGTATCTTATGTTAATAGTGTTTTTTCAGGAGAAATTTTTGAGAATTATATCTATATTACTAATCCCTTGAGATTTTATGATCAAATGATTTTTACTACGAATTATTTCCAAGAACTTTCTAATTACGAAGTATTCCAACAACTTAACAGTTCCACTGATAAAGTGATTACATCAGGTCATATCATGCAACATCATCATTTGTCAATTTCTGATAATATTTCTGTACCAAAATTCTTATCGAATGGAAGTATAATTTATGATCAAAAAACTCTAATTGATTATACAACCTATCTGCCTTTTTACACAAATCTAGTAGGAGATTTTTGGTATATAATGAAATATGACAATAATGATAATATTACACAATCTCAAAGTGCGATTTTTAGTTTCAGTGAGAAAACTGATAATATATCAGAATTTCATAACTATTTAGAAGAGGAGGAAATAGTGAACTCAATACTTCACGATACTGACAATAGCAATTTGGAAACATATACTAATGAACAACTTCTACAGAGTCTTAAAATCACATCAATTTTCATAAATTTGATAATTCCTGTGATACTTACTCTAATCTTTGTTGATATAAAGCGGGAAGCAAAGAATCAATTAGACTTTCTAAGAGTGAGAGGTATGAAGAAAACTTTATACAATTCATCTCTATCATTGTGGTTTACAAGTCATACACTGCTTACATCAACTTTTGCTGTAATTTTAGCAATTTTTGGTCTTCAGATCATTCTATTTATTTACAATATATCAAGCAATTTTCCAATAATTCTAAAAATCTCATGGTTACCATTTATCACACCTATTTACTTGATTCTTCTTGGATTAATTCAACCAGCTGAATCATTTCTGAATAATAAAAAATTAAGACGGTTAAAATATAAAGTTCAAATTAATAAAAGTGAAAAAGATGAATAAAAAAGAACAGATAATAAAGGTATTAGATTTAGTACATGTATACAAAGGTAAAGTGGAAACAATAGCTCTTCCAGGAGTAAATTTAAGCATTAAAAAGGGCGAAAGAGTAGTTGTACGTGGCAAATCTGGTATTGGTAAATCGACTCTTCTCCATTGTCTAGCGGGTATTTTAAGACCAACAGCAGGAAAAATACTTGTTGAATTTAAAGATATTGTCGAATATAATGAAGATCAACTGGCAGATTATAGATGTAAAACTATTGGTTTAATTTATCAATCATATAATCTAGCCCCTTTTCTAACTGTGAAGGAAAACATTGAATTTCCTATGGTCTTAGCTAAAATTGAGAAAGAAAAAAGAGAAAAGCGAATCAATGAGCTTGTAGAAATGCTTGAAATAGATCGTTACCTTAAACAAAAACCCTCATACCTCAGTGGAGGAGAGCAACAACGCGTTGCAATCGCAGTCGCTTTAGCTAACAATCCACCAATCGTTTTAGCAGATGAACCCACTGGTAATATAGACTCTGAAATCTCTACAGTCGTATATGAACTCCTCTCAAATATGTGTATAGCACATAATACAACTTTAGTTATGGCATCTCACGACTCAGAAGCATCCAAGTATGCAGATAGAGAGATTGTATTAGCTAAAATCAAATCCCAGGAATTGTAATGCAATCTCACTATACCTTGTGAATTAGAATGCTTACAAGACGATAATCTATCAATACGATATAAATTCAATATGACTGTAGTATCCATAATATCACAACATCTTAATAATAAAAGTTATATACTGGTTTTGAGTAAAAAAGAGTGAATAAGAAAATTGCTTTGAAAAATAGTGTAACGGTTTTGTAAATTGAAAAATAAGCGCAAAAAGATATAATGATGAAAAAACATAGGTGTACAAGAAAATGAAAGCAGTAATTCTTGCAGGTGGTAAAGGAGTAGATCTTTTTCCACTCACTCAAACTAGGCCAAAACCAATGATTACACTTCTTGGTAAACCTATTCTAGAATATTTGATTAAAGAATTGAAAGAAGTTGGTTTAACTGATATTTTGATAGTTACAGGATATAAAGGAGAACAAATTAAGGATTATTTTGGAAAAGGCAAAGATTTTGGTGTTTGTATTCACTATGCAGATCAAGGAGATAAAGAAGGCATAGTAGCAGCAATATTGGCAGCGGAAGAATATACTAATGACGAAACTAGTTTTCTACTTCTATTTGGAGATATTGTTTCTGAAAAAGGGTTAATTCAAAGAGCTCTCAATGCTTTTGAAAATACTCAATCAGACATGACCATGACTCTTACTCTTCAAGGTGATACAGGTGATTTTGGTATTGTAGAAATAGATCCCATGGGCATGGTTAAGAAGGCAGGCATCAAAAAGGCTGAATTATCCTCCCGCAGTAAATATGTTGATGCTGGTTGCTTTATCATTAAAACAGATATCTTTGAGGAAATAAGAAACGGTGCTTCCTTAGGTCAAGCTATCAACAATCGCATAGAAAAGGGTGATAAAGTAGCAGCTGCCATCTGGGAAAAAGAATGGATAGACATCGGAAAACCATGGAATATCATAGAAGCAAACAAACTACTACTATCAAAAGTTAAAGAAACCAGAATTGCTAATGACGTTATCATAGGTACCAATGTCGAATTGAAAAACGCGGTAATAATTGAAAGTGGAACAGAAATAAGTTCTGGTGCAGTTCTCAATGGGCCGCTCTATATTGGACCCAACAGCTATATTGGAAACAACACACTAATCCGTGATCATTGTTCTATAGGTGAAGGAACAATAGTTGGTTTTGGAAGCGAAATCAAGAATTCAGTTCTTTTTGAAGGAGCTAAAATCTTTGGTTTGTGTTATGTTGGTGATAGTGTAATAGGGAAAAATTCTATTCTGTCTTCAGGAGTGATCACAGTAAATACTGAAACACCACGAAAAGAGATTGAGATGGATGTCGGTGGAAAAGCTCTATCTACAGGTTTCACTAAACTTGGTGCCATTATTGGAGATAACTGTGAGATAGGTGTTAATTGTCTAATCTACCCTGGAAGAAAAATCGCTTCAGGAAGTGTTGTTTCTCCTGGAACTTCAGTAAAAACTGATATCGAAAATAAGAGTTAATCCCATAAGAAATCTTAAAGAAAGAAAAAAGAAAGTAAAGTGTATCTACTTTTTCGATTTTTTAGTAATCAAAGTCAGTAATTTCTAACAGGGTAATTATCTGTAACAACATAGTTCTAGCATGGGCTGGGCAATTAGGATCTTGCGATATTTCATCAAGGATTTCAATTGCGTTGTTAGCTTTCACTGCTAAACTTAATTCTGGATCTGGTTCTTTTATTATCTCCAGCGAATTTGTTGCTGCTCTTCTAATATTCCTTGGGACTGTTGTATCCTCACTTATTCTTTCCAAAAGCTGTACTGCTTCATCTATTTGTTCGAGGGTCTCATCGTTCATTTTAATACCCCTTTCAGAAGTTATGGTCAGTATCATGTCTTACACTCTATTTTTTAATCATTTCGGTTTAAAAGAAAACAATTTATAAAAATAATCGATATTTCTTCAGAAGATTGTATTTTGTTTGTTTATTGATTTAACCATTTTACATAATCAACGATTCCTTCTTCTATGGAGATTTTAGCATTCCAACCTAAGGATTGCAGTTTCAAAGTATCAACTGAAGTAAACACTACATCCCCCTTCCATCCCCTCTTTCCTCCTGTAAAAGTAAAGTTGACTTCCTCTAAACCTAATGCTTCTGACATATTGATAGCTACTTGTTTTACTGTAGTTTGCTCATCTGAACTAACATTGTAAACATCAAACCCCTTCTTCATGTTCGTATGAGTCATATCAAAAGCATTTATTGTGTCACCTATATGTAGATAGGTTTTTGTTTGAGATCCATCCCCAAGAATTTCCAAATTACTTGAATCTTTCTTCAACTTATTATAAAAATCAAACAAAACACCATGTGTAGAACGAGGTCCATAGATGTTTCCTAATCTCAAAGAGACTATATCAATACCGTATAATGAGGAATAACTTGAACAATACATTTCTGCTGCTGCTTTTGAAGCTCCGTAGTTACTAATTGGTTTCAATTGATAATTTTCAGGTGTTGGATAAATTTCTGGTTCTCCATAAACTGTTCCAAGAGAGCTAGCAAAAACGAGTTTTGGAATTTCTTTTTTTCTCATAAATTCTAATATGTTGAACGTCCCAATTATATTGACTTCAAAATCAAATCGTGGATTACTAACGCTTAATTTTACATCTGGTTGTGCAGCTAAATGGAATACATATTCAAAATCACTGTCCAATTCCATTAATTTATCATAATCTCTGACATCTGTTTTACTAAAGGTGGCAGTGCCATTCTCAATGTGGGATTTGAGATACCTTAAATCTGTTTTTGCGGATAAATCATCTACTACTGTTACATGGAATCCTTTCTTAATCAATAGATCCACTAGATAAGACCCAATAAAACCACACCCACCAGTTATTAGAACATTTTTTGAAATTAGAAAAACCTCCTTGAAAACTAATCTATAGCTTTAGCAAAATTTTCAAGTGCAGTCAAGAATATTTCAATTTCTTCCATTGTATTATAGATGTATAGCGAAGCACGTGTTACTCCGTCTCCTTGAGCAGGGCTCATACCTATCTGATATTGGAATGGGTGCACACACATGTTTCCAGAACGCATTAGAATCTTCTGATGTGGTAACATTTCGTTGAAATACTCTGTAACATCATTGTGATTCATAGAACCTGATTTTGGCCTAAATGATACAAGAGCTGCTCTTTGTTTATAATCAAGAGGACCAAGAACTTCAAATTTCTCTAATTCTAGAACTCCTTCTAAAAGTTTTCTTGAGAAAGATTGTTCTCTTTTATGAATGTTATCCATTCCTATTTTTTGCAAGTAATCAACAGCTGCACCAGCTCCTAACATACCACCATAGTTCTGTAATCCTGCCTCGAATTTGTGTGGTGGCGGGAGGTATTTTGGAAAAATTTTACCATCTTTATAGACAACATCCTCAATTACATCACCACCTACAAGAAACATTCCAAGTTCTTTTAGTAGTTCATATTTGCCATATAAAACACCAACTCCTGTGGGGCCACATGCTTTGTGAACACTCAAAACACTGAAATCAACATCCAGTTTTTGTACATCTAGCTTATTATGAGGTGCATATTGAGCTTCATCAGAAACCACCCAAGCTCCATGTTCATGAGCGATTTTAACAATGTCTTCTAGAGGTGCAATGGTTCCTGTAAGATTTGAAGCATGAACAAACGATACAATCTTAGTTTTATCATCTATTTTTTCCTCAAAATCAGTTAGATCAAAAGTACCATCAGGTTTCGCATTTACAATTCGCAATTCACTTCCGGTTTCTTGACATTTCTTGAAGAATGGGAGCATTCCACTATGGTGTTCTAAAGTGGTTGTGACGACATTTTCATCTTTCTTTATTGGAAGAGTGGCAGCAACAATGTTCAAACCTTCTGTTGCATTTCGCGTCCAAACAATTTCATTTGAGCTTTTTGCATTGATAAATGATGCAAGCTTCTGCCTTGATTCTTCAGTAAGTAAACTTGTTTCAATGCCAAGGCTATGAGTTGACCTCCCCGCGCCACCACAAGCCCCTAGATATTTGTAGTAATATTCCATAGCTTCCCAAACTTGAACTGGTTTGAGTGCCATACATGCTGAATCAAAATAAATTATGCTTTTCCCTTCGTAAAGTTCATTCAAAACGGGAAAATCTTTTCTAATACGAGACCAAACAACCATTTTTATCACACCTTATTTGTCTGAATCTGAGAGGAGTTTCCACTCAAACCCTTCTGTTGTCCACTTTCTTTGGACACTTCCTTCTTCAACTAATTGCTTAACTGCCAGAATTACATCTCCGCCTGATGAGCATCCAGCGCAGAGATCAGGAAAAAGATCCCTCATAGCCATGATGTCTTTTGTAGTAGCAGGATTCTTCTTCTTTAAGATTTTAAGTATACATTGGACATTACGTTCTTTGAAGTCGCTCATAGTACCAATTAGTAAGTCTTAATGATAAATTTAAATTATTCTACTCATGTAATAAGTAAGAAAATTTACATTTAGAAAAATTCTGAGAGAGATTTTTGACCCTTTAATTTTAAGGGTTTTTCAGAAAAAGTCATCAAATGACCATTAATCTTTGAAAGATTAGTAACATAATAACTGCTATTTGCTTTAGTAACTAAGAGCTTTCCCTTTACTCCAACAATTGTCCCAGTAATTTGTAGTGTTTTTTCAACGTCATTTAATATTGGATTTACATCCAATGAAGGAATGTTCCCATAATATGAAGATAAGCTTGTTTCCTTATGTAACAAGTCTGATGGTTCTGATACAAGAAATTGTTTTTCTAGATATGACAAAACATCCTTTGTTAATTTTCTAAAATCTGGTAGAGAACGAGTGAGATCATAATTCAATTTTTTCGCTTTTGTTGCCTTTCGTATTGCTTGTGATATTCCTAAATCTGAGGTAATTTTTTTTTCAATTGTACGGGCTTCAAATCCATTTTTAACTCTAAGGATTTCTATTGCCACATCAGCTCCTTGATTCATCCACCTCTTTAAAGGGTTAAATGAAACCCCAACTTTCACGTCATTTGCGATAAGGGCAAGATAAACTGAGCTTTTGTGAGTTTTACAATATTCATAAGCTGCTGAATTAGCACAATTCCCAAAAGGCTTTGATGCATCACAAAAGAGGAAACAGCGTTGGAAATCTTGTTGTTCACAGGTGTAACATCTATTGTATTGTTCAGTAACTGAATTGTTACAAAAGTAATATTCTTCCTTATTTATTGAATGTCCTATACATATTTTTTCTTCAGATATTGTTACGTTAAAAGAATCACCTGGAGAAAGAGGTTTTTTTAGTACTTCATTAGAATGATAATCTGGTTTTCTCAGAAAAAGAAAGGCAAAAGGAAAGGTTGAAGGATTCCATTTAACAGCTGTTAAGTGCTCCATCATAAAATTCCCCTTAGTATTATTCAGACATTACAAGTATATGTTCTTCTCCAGCAGATAGTTGTTTTTGACATTCTTCAAAAATCAAATATATTTTTTCTTTGAGCTGAGTAGAAATAATTCCTTTATCTGTTAAATGATCAATAAGACCTTCATCGATAGTTTTTATCTCTTCTTCCTTTTTAACTAAAAGTAGTCCTAAGTCAATATATCTGAGTTTTCCACCACTACAAAGCTCTATGGGTGTTACTATTTTTACTGTTTCACCTAAAAGTTTGTCGTCTCGGAAAATCTTCATATGTAGCGACCAACTGTTTTCTTTGGCAATTATGGAGGAAGTGTCACCTTGACTAATATTGATGTCAAGACTATAATGGACACCTCGAGAGGATCTAAAGCTTCTTTTGATGATTAGAACATCATCTGACCAACTTAACTGACCTAAAATCCTTTCTTGGGGAGGAGAAGTCAATTTATACTCTTGCAAATACATAATAGAATTATCACTGAAGTCTGCATTTAGAATAATATCTTTAAGGATAGTTGATATCTTATTTCCATCTAGATCTTCTGCAATTCTTTCAGCAAAAGTTGTAGTAAGCTTTAGTTCTTGTGAGTAAGCCATGAACCAGTGATACATAGGTATTGTAGGAATTACCTTGTTTCGGATTTCTGTAAGTCTTTCCTTTGCATCTTTAACTAGTAGAACATGAGCAACGGTTTGTCCAGCTTGTAATATTCCAGGTCCATAAGACGAACCAGAGATTAGTAAGTCAAGTTCTTCGGCTCTTTGAACGAGTTGATCAATATCAGCTTGAATTGCTTCTTGAGGTGCTTTAGTAGCACTAGTCCTCATAATTAAACCGTGATCTTGAGGACGCAAACTTTTACCTAACTCAAATAATTTATCTCTATCCTCTTTAGGTAATTTTCTTGAAACTCTGACAAAATTCGCATCTCTTTCTAATATTACAGATTGGCCAGGAAAATGAATAACTGTTGAACAAACAGGTAATTGATCTTCAAATATGTTAAGTTGTTTAATTTGAACAACTACTTTTTGCCCTCGATGGAAACTTGAACCGAACAAAATGGCATTAACATTTTCTCCTATATCTATTACTGAAAGATTCTTTTCACTATTTACATGTACAACCTTACCGTTGTAAACGGCGTGTAACTGAACTGGGTGTTGGAGAATTATTGAATTAGGAATTTGCTTATGAAACAAGTCAGTAATTGAGGAAACGTATTCTTCATCTCCTTCTACGGAGATTCCATAACCTCCTAAAATATCCTGAATTTCAATATCATAAGGAGCCAGTCTTTCTTCAACTTTGAATAGAGAAAGTTGTTCAAAGAGAGGTTGAACAAGTTCAAAATTTAAATTTTCAGACACTAATTTGATTAGTGCAATATCATAAATACTTCTTACACGAAATGTTGGGGATACCATTACAAAGTCACCTATAGGCAGAAATTAACTGCACTGAATAAAAACTTAATGAAATAAAAGTTTGTGAAATCATTGGAGCCAGGACGGGGATTTGAACCCCGGAGGCTAGTGCCAGAGGTTTTCGAGACCCCCGCCGTACCACTTGGCTATCCTGGCATTAAAGGGCAAAATAGATAATTGCGAGGATTAAAAACGGATGAATTGTCTACTACCACAGTTAGTACAACCTGTAGAAGAGCAATTGGAACAGAAATGCTTTCCACATTTAGCGCATTTAGAGGTTGCTTTATTATTGCAAGAAGTGCACCCTTTTATGCCTATACGGTGACGAATTTTTACTCCAGCATAAATACTACCAATGACTATACCTATCCCAATTATAGATAAAAGAATTGGACGAATTATTCTCCAAGCTGGTGAAGAGTCTGGAGTAGAATCTTTCACTAATTTTACTATGGTTGTATCATAATATTCGACTAAATTCCCCACTGGATCAACCCAGGTAATATAGGGTTTTACTTCACCTACCATCATCCCAATAAGCTCATCAATAAAATTGACATTTATTACACTTGGGTTAACAGTAATTCTGAAAGCACCGTCTGTAGTATAATTATTGGAAAATTCTCCATTAATCCAGCTCTCAAAAGCCACATCAATGACATCATCATACTCCACTCCATAAAGCGGGTCATAGGCACCTACTGTTGTGAACTGAGTAAGAACTAAAGACGATATAACAACAAGCAATAGTGTATAATGGAAGCGACGACTCATTAAGGAGAGAGGAGTAGGAAAACTTAAAAGAATTTCGAAGGGACACATCAAATCATTTGAATCTAATGAGAGATCTTCCTTTGCAATTTGGACAACCACTAGAATAACAGTTATCGCAAAATGCTCGACCACAGTTCTTACAGGTACCTAGAGCACTTTTTTTGCAAGTCATACATCGTTTACCAAAAATCTTAGGATAAAAACGATAGCCACCATAAATTAGGAATATTGCTCCTGCTGTCCCTAAAATTCCTCCACCTATTGTAAGTACCCAATATCCGAAACTTCTCGCTGGTGGTCCAGTTGGAAGTTCGGTATGGTGATAACCATTAATCTTGTAAATTTGGAGATTATAGTAGGTTAAAGCTATACCTGCATAAATTCCGTCGGGAAAACCGTCATCAGGACTTATATCAACTTTGTCCTTTATTTCTCCGTTTCTCATGCCAATAAGGTGTTGATATAGACCTGGAGGAATAATGCTAGTAGTTCCGATAACTATTTGAACAGGATTTTCTTCATCGCGGGTTTCAACAAGCGATCCATTAACATACAGCTGGTAGCCATAATCAAGAAAATCCCCATCCTCTACAATAAATTTATCAGCGGAAGTTGGAGCACTAGCTATAAATAACCCCACAATAAGTGGTACAACAAACATATATAACAAAGCATACCGCTTCATCAAGACTTGTTGATTATTGAAATAATAAAAAGCTATCGAATAGAAAGATAAAAGTGGCGAGGCAGCCGGGATTTGAACCCGGGTCGAAGGAGTTCGGCATTCAATGCAAGACTGCAAAGAACTTGACAGTCCCCCATCATTAACCAGAGGAGGTACACAACCTATCTCTTTAGGCCAGGCTAAACTACTGCCCCGTGTTTTTATCTCCCGTTTCTTTTCTTGCTTTGTTTTTTAAATATGTCGGTTTATTCTAAAAGAATTATCGTCTAGCAGCATTTTGAACCACAAATTAATTTAAAAGAAATCTTCTATTCCTGCTTGTTTCTTGGTTCTCTGAAAATCCTTCAGATCCTTGTCTTTCTGATCAATGAACCATTGTTTAATGAGTTTAGTTTCAGGATCAACAACAGATTTAGGTATCCAGATAGGAGTGTCAACAAAACCATCAATAAGTGCAAGAAAAGCTATCTCTGTTTCAATATCTGTTTTACCTAACTTATACTCTGAATACTTACTCTTTTTCTTTTCCATTCTAGATTAAGAGGATATGTTTCCCTATATAAAACTCTAAAGAAATCAGAAGAAATCAAATTCGAATCTGATGATGTTTGTAACACTTTTTGTTCATCAAGCAATAATGAACATCAGTGTAAGAAATATAGAAAAACAGCTGTTATCGTATGTTCTGTAATAATAGATAAATATTCAAAATATGAAATTGAACAAGCTATACTTGAAAAATCACAAATATCTCTAGATGAGTTATTGAAGCAAGTTCTGAAAGAGAAAAAACTGAAAGATAATGACAAAGTAGTCCTTTGTGCACAAAGAGAATTAACTAATCAACTAATGAAGATCAAGGTAAAATGAATAATTTCTAAAAACTAATACAGTTATGTTCTCTCCAACTTATTCAAAACATTTTTTATACGCATAATTAAACTTTCATCAGTTTCTTTTTTGAGAGCTTCTTTTAAAAGCTCTATCGCTCTAGGATTTCCTTCAAATCCTTCAAGAGTTTCTAATGATTCTAGTCTAACACTCTCATTTTCATCTTCAAGTGCTTTAATGAGGTGTTTAACTGCTATGGGGTCAACAAATAGTTTTAATCATCTCAATTTTCTCTGATTTCTCTTAGTACGAATAATTATAAATTCAAAGACTGTAGGTAAAGCTTGAAACCAAACGATGAAAATACTAGTGCTTAGTGATATTGGTTGGTGGAGACGTCCTCCTAAATATGATTGCAGCGATGATAGTCCTTTGTATAGAATTCTATCTTCTTACTTAAAAGAGATAATCATGGAATTGAAGCCTTCCTTTATTTTCTTAGGAGGTGACTTGATTGATAGAGTACCAGAACCTCCAGAAGAAGTTTTTCAAGAGTTAATAGAACTGTTGTATTTCATTAATGATAAGAAAATCTATTGCTTTTTGGTTGAAGGAAACCACGATTATAAATTCTATCCGAGAATTGTAAAGAAGATTGAGAAACTGGAATATGTAATAGATATATCAGATAAAACTATACAAATAAACAAATTCAAATTCCTTGGGATTTCGTATCAAACATCCAAAAAGCTGCCTAAATTACAAGAGCTAATAATGAATAATCCACAGAAAATTGATTTTGTGCTAGCACATGCAGAATTATCTAGAAGAGTTATGCTTTTCAAACTTAACACTAGATTCATTATTACAGGACATTTCAGATCATATTTTTATCAATTGAGAGATAAGATTATTCTAGCTACGGATGTTTTTCCATACTATTATGCTATAGTCGATTACGATGGCATCGAAGATAAAATTGTCCTTTATTATGAGGATGAGATAAGCATTGAAGGGATTCTAATAGATAAAAATCTTATCACTAAAAAAGATAAGAGGAATAAGTATCAAAAAGAATATGCTGAAGATTCCAAAAGAAAGATGTCGCTTCTTATGCAAGCTGAGGAGAGGCAGGATAGCGTTTCTGATGAAGAAATGGGTCAGATTATTTATAATCTAATGAAGGATGGAATTTCGGAATATCTAATATATGATTATCTAAAATGTAGAATAAATATCTGTATACAATGCGGAAAAGTATATCCAAACTTAAAGAGTTATAAGGAACACATTTCTTCTCATAAGAAACTTTAGAACGAATTAATTATTTCTTGATTGAAGTTCAAGTTCGATGTCTCTTTTTTTCCTTTCCTTTTGCATAGAACTTAAAAACCATCTTCCAGTTCATTGTTCTCTATTTAGCTCATTCCCCAATTGGTTTATAAAGGTGAAAACCATGTTTTTAAAGAACTTTGAAGTTTTTACCACTTTTAAAATGCATTTTACAGATATATTACTGAAGCTAGCTCACTTGATATTTATTTAATCTAGATAGGTATTTTATATAACTCTTCTTCCTCCTCTATCCAATTAAGTCTCTTACACATTTCAAAAATAATCTCTTCGAATTCATACTTAAGTAAGAACTTAGAAGACTTTCGAATTGACCTTTTTGTAATTTTTGTTATTTCAGCAACTAGTTTTTGAGTTAATACCGGAGTATTATTTGCCTTCTTACTAAATAAATTATCAGCTACATATGCCGTTGCTACAGTTAAATGAAAGGAGCTGATATTTCCACGTTCTTGAAAAGGTACTTTCTTAAGCATAGCAAAACAGAGAAGTTGTAAAGTTTTTTCATAAACAAATAGATCTAAGCCATAATTCTCCTTAATTCTTTTAGCAATATTCTTATTTTCTATAAATAAGTTACATACCCTAAAAACACAATCTTCACTTCGTCTGACACTAAAAAGATGTTCTAAACCACATTCAGAACAAACTAGCACACCGTTTTCTTCTAAATACTTTGAGCCACACTTATCACAAAGTTGCATTAAAGTTTTAGTAGAAACCATTCTATATAAGCATACCCTCTACATTAAGAGTTTCTTTCCATATATAGATAAGATACATTCTCCTTTTACGCTTGTTTTATCTTTAATTGATAACGCTGTCATAAAATTTCCTTGGTGTTTTTAGGGTGAAGTGTCTTCTAGATTTCCGATAGGCAAGAATTACAATCAAACCTGTAATTCTTCGCTTGTCACCTAAAAGGAAAAAGGAGTTGAAAAAGAGAAGAAGTTGATTGTCAGGAT
>JAGLXK010000513.1 GCA_023132955.1 Candidatus Heimdallarchaeota archaeon | reverse complement strand
TATGTAGGATATAATACTTCAATCATTGTCCAATTCAATGATATAACTCATACAGAACTTATCAATGTTGGAACTGGAACATTTGTAACAGTTACCAGTAATTCTAGTTCATATACTTATGAGGGGTATGTTTATCTTGGAAGTGGGGTGTATAATGTATCCTTTATTAATAATGATTTTACTTTAGAAGGAATAAATATCACTATCACTATCGGAAAAACTGGTTATGAGAGTGCAAGTTTATCTTTCCAAATTCAAGTAATTTCAATTTCCACTGATTCACAGTTGGTAGATATTGCAGATCAAGACATTACTATTTACTTTGGTGAAGGAACATCAGTTGAGGTACTTTACTGGGATGATATACTTGGAGTAAATGTCACTGAACCTGACATCTTTATTGATGGAAACATTTCTGTAACCTTCGGATACAATTTTGCTGATAATATAACCACTATTACGATTAATCCAATATACTCTGTTGGAACATTTTACCTGAATATCACGATTATCGAACCTGGTTATGCACCACAAATGATACAAATTTTGATTACAACAGAAGAAAGAGTGACGGATTTAATAATAACAGCAGGTAATGTAAATACTACAGAATATGCAAGTGATGATATAGATATATCATTTGACTTTAGAGATGTAATTGGAGGAAATATAAGCATTGACTCAGCTTTAGTAAGTGCGTTATTTACTCAAGATAACAGTTCCCTTGAGATAAATGATTACTTTAATTCTATCACAAATACAACATTTGGTGATTATTACATAGTATCGTTTAATGCAGATCCTTCAGTAGCTGTTGGAACAGTTTACATACTTGAAATTACATTCTCAAAATATGGATATCAATCACAAACCATTATCATCCGGATAACTTTCAATCCTGCTGTTGATTATGATATAAGTATAGAAATAGATGGTGAAATAAGACAACTTGAAACAATTGATTTCGTAGTATTGATGCAGAATATAACTCAAGGAGTAATGGCGGAAGGCTCTGATGTATTCATACACATAGCTCCAACACCTAATAATGACTTTGTAAATATTACTTATACATTTACCTTCGCTAATGGAACTATAGTAACCTATTCGGAACTAGTTCAATTAACTCCAAATACTTCAGCAGCGGGTTACATAGCAACACTTGAAGTTTATATTCCTTGGCATGTAACAAACATATCTTATTCTGTAACTTATGCACCTGGCGGAATTGATCAATATGTTATTGTTGCAAAATCAACCACTGAAAATCAGACAGTAGTTGCGAACCCAACATTTATCGCACTTTTAACCTATTTCTTTAGAGAATACACTCTCTACATGATTATTGGAATAGTTGCTATAGCACTCATAATAATAGCAATAATAATCATTCAATTTACAATAGTTAGACCCAGGAAGCAGAGGAAGAAAGAGGGGAAGAGAAAGTATTTAGATAAAATTTCTAAAATTTTAACTAGTGTTCTTTCTTTGAGAAAAGTCATTGTAGTTCACACTGAATCAGGACTCCCTATCTATGAATGGGATCTTGGTGGTAAAATTACTGTTGATTCTTCACTAGTAACTGGCTTCCTTCAAGCGGTAGCTGGTATGGGAAGTGAAATAAGTGGTGAGCAAACTGGAACTATAAAAAAGCTTGACTATGGTCAATTTGTAGTATCTAGTGCTTCAACAGATTGTATTTGTGCTTATCTCTTCAGTACAAGTGGGGTTTCGATTGATGTAGAAACTGGTCTCTCTAATTTTGTTGAATGGTTTGAGAAACGATTCCAATCAGTCTTACATGATTGGGTTGGTGTAACAGATGAGTTTACCAATAATTCTAGACAAATTATTGATACCCTTAGTGAGGAGCTCTTTATCTGGACATTGCATCCTCTATCCATAAATTCCTTAAAAGAAAAAGACGTTCAAAAGCTTAATTCTTTTGGTCAGAGGATATTCAATTTTATCAAAGATTACAAAGAAGTTACAATTAGTGTAGCACTTGAATACTTCAACAAAACTCCATTAGAAGAAACACTATCAACATTATTCAATATGATTGATGAAAAATACTTGTTGAGAATGAGATTAAGATAAATCTTCTCATAACCTTTTTTTCTCTTATTTTTTGATGTCTTATATTCATTGTTTTGAGTTTTTGAAAAAAGATAAATAAGGAAAACTTCAAAAATGGATTAGAAACGATT
>JAGLXK010000512.1 GCA_023132955.1 Candidatus Heimdallarchaeota archaeon | reverse complement strand
TTGAACCTTCTAGAATTGCTTTCTTTTGTTTTGGAAATAGAGATAGAGCAGATGATGCTTTTGGATTGATGGTTTCAGATAAATTAGTGAAGTTATACCCAAAGAATGTTTTTTCTGAAGAATGTGAGGATATATCTATTTTTCTTGTAGACATAATAAGCAAGGACAACTATGATGCTGTAGTGATTATAGACGCTATAAATTATGGAGCTAAACCAGGTTCAGTTCTTGTAACAGCTGATATTTCAGATTATATCAGGCCCTTAACAAGTCATTCAATTCCTTTACCTCAGATAAAAGAGTTAGTTGAAATTCAAAAAAAGGAGTTCTTGTTTATAGGTGCTCAAGCTAAATCAGTCGAATTTATGCAAGAACCTTCATTGGAAATTCATGAAGCTGTAGATAAGGTAATGAAACTACTTACATAAGCTACTCGAAAACTTTTAAACGGCAAACGGTGTTCATGGTATTATCTTGAAACGAGAAAAGAAATTGCTAGGAATGTTTTCCTATTGTTCATTATCTATGTCTGGTGCAATATTAATCAATTTCTTGAATGTGAATATTTACAATTTCTACACAGATGAGGTGATGCTAGACATAATATTCATTCCAATTGTTATTACAATTTATGCAATTTGGAATGCTCTAAATGATCCTTTCTTTGGAACTATTTCAGATAGAACAAACACAAAATTGGGAAGAAGATTTCCATATATATTCTTTGGATTTGTACCACTATTAGCTGCCTTTATAGCACTCTGGTTTCTTCCTCAACCCTTAACGTTAACCTATCAAAGTGTTTCAGTTGTAACTAAAAACAATTTATCACTATTTTGGAGGGATATTGTATATGATGTTTGGATGCATTACTCTCCATTCAAGATGTTTGCTCCCTTCTTGAATAAAGCAATACAACTTAGTTTGTTTGTTTATATGCTATCTTTTCTCTTAATTTTTGATACACTTTACACTATTGTATTCGTTTCATGGAGTTCCCTCTTTCCTGAAAAATTCAAAACAGACAAACAAAGAAATCATGCTGCTGCTGTTCGACAAACACTCAATATGCTTGGTTCAGTAGTAGCTCTTGTTATTCCTCCGCTATTAATAGAATATGGAAATGTGGATTCTTATCGAACACCAATTATGATTCTAGTTGGCGTAGCTCTAGTAGGTTTTCTTTTTTCTCTTTATGGAATTCGAGATTATAAAAGAAAAAGAGATGAAGAAAATGTTGAGATAGAAGAAACAGTCAGTAATGAAAAAGGTAGTTTTAGAAAATCTCTCTCCACAATTCTGAAAAACAAAAATTTTGTAGCTTTCATGGTAACTTTTAGCTTATCTCAAATTGCTTTTCTTACCTTAATGGCAATTGTTAGATATGTTAACAAATGGATATTATTGGAAGATGCACAATTTGAAACGTACTTCAATGGAATTGCATTTGGAGTAGGTTTACTGACATTTATAATTTGGGTAAAGATATCAATAAAAAAAGGACCAAAGTTTGTATATATAATCAGTGGAATTATTTTCTCTACAGCTCTGTTTCCATTAATTTTTGCAAAACAAGGCTGGCAATGGATAGTGTTAATAGTAATGTTTTTCGTAGGTTTTGCCATTTCTGGTCTTCTTTTAGTTCCTGATGTTCTGATATCAGAAATTATAGATAAAGATAGAAAAGATACAGGAAAAAGAAGAGAAGGAGTCTTCTATGGCTTTTATGGATTTGCGATAAGAATATCACTTGTTTTTCAATCATATCTAATTTCTATAATATTGAAAGCAACCAAGTATGATCCAAGTGCTGAAACTCAAACAAAATTAGCAAAAACAGGGATTAAAGTACTCCTGGTTGGAGTCCCTGCATTCTGCTTTATTGGTGGAATACTTGTTATGATATTCTTCTATGACTTATCTCGCAAAAGATTGGAAGAAAAGCATGGAAAGAAATTGTCCAAGTTTTTCTAAACGAAGAAATAGAATAAATCATATCTATCGAACAAAATAAAACAAACTATAAAGCTACTCCAAATTAGTATTCTAATAAGATCAACCCACCTAAATGAAACTTTTCTATAATGTGTTCTTCTCTGAATTCCTAAACCTTTGAAGTATAAAGATTGTGCTAGAAACTCGGATCTATAGATTATAGAAGCAATGAAAACAGCAAATACTCTTGGTAACCATCTTAAAAAAAACCCCTTAATTTCTCCCCTAATCTTTAAAGTTGTAAAGGTATCTTCAGCATCTTTAGCTATTCTTGGAATCATCATTAAAGCTAGAGACGGAATCAATGCAATTTTAGTTGGGATTTTTAATTTTTCAAAACTTCTAGTCAAGTCTGAAGGATTAACTATAGA
>JAGLXK010000511.1 GCA_023132955.1 Candidatus Heimdallarchaeota archaeon | reverse complement strand
CATCTGTTCTAATTCTTTAATCATTAGCTCTGCCGCTTTTACTTGAAAAGCTGACTTAATTTTGATCTTTTTCTCTATATCTCTTAAACCCACTTCTATCTCCAACCTTGTTATTGTCTAGGACTTATTTATATCTTCTCAAATTAATTGATTAAACAATTATTATACAGTGTTTGATAATTTTAAAAGCCATTTCTTTATCTTTTCAGTTAAAGAGCTACTCTCCCTTGGTGAAAGAAAAGCTGCAAGTTTGTTTTTATATTTGTTAAAATATGAATTATAGACATTCATCATTTCTTCATGGATTTGCTTACCTTCTTCTCCTAAATTCTTGATTTCGTATGAAATATCTTCCAATTCCTCAAGAATATAGCCCATATCTATCTTTATCTCTATCATGTTGATTAATTCAAACATTTCTTTTCTAATGTTAACAAATATCTCGTTAATAGAGCTAGTTCTTTCCAAGTAATTCACCTAGTAACTTATATTAAAGAATGGAAAGAAAGGAATCTAGAACGTTTCAAGTCTTTTATTTACATTAAAGTTCTTTCAATACTCTTCGAAAGTCATTTAACCAACGAGCTGCTTGAAATTCTAATTTTTCGCAATCTTCTTCTTTAATGATCTCCTGCGGCTTATATTTTCCTATAATTTCACGCCAATTATTCATATCTCCAATAACCCAATGGTCTTTTGGTATTGAAGGAAATGTTTTCAGAATGTGAATCATTTCTTCGATGTCTGCTATTATGAGATCTGCTCTAGCTACTGATCTTAATCTAGTTAAATCAATAAGTTCAATCGCAGATGAAACGAAATCAGCTGTTTTAGATGGGATTTTCTTGAGTGTATCAAATGGAATTGAGCTGGTATCTGCAGTTTCTTTCCCTTCAACAACCATGAGTTGTTTGATTCCCTTTTGATATCTATTATTTAGATTCTCTCGTTTCACAAAATCATCTAAATTAAATCCTACTTTTTCTAATTCTAATCTTGTTTTGAAAATTCCTCTAATAAGCGCACGAAGTTGCTTTCTATAAGCAATCTGCTCAATTTCACTTTTTTCGTAACTTCTAACTAAATTGTCTAAAGTTGCAATTGAAGCAAACAGATCAGCTTCCAAATTCAATATTTTTTCTTCTGCTTTTGTCATGTCACCACTTGAGCTACTTTTAACTTGAGTGAGTTGTTTCTCAGCTATAAAACCTTTTTTAGCATATCTTTTATGTAATTTGAGGTAATCAATATTAGTCATGTCACCATCCTCAAATTTTTCCTGTATTATTTCTAGAGTATCTTGGACAGATAATGATTCAGCTCTCAAATCGTCTTCTAATGATATAGAAATCTCTTTAGTTCTACTTTGTACAGCTATTCCGCCTTCTTTCAATAGAGCTTCTCTTTCTTTTTCTATATCTCTGGAAACATGCTCTATTTTATCTTGATAATTGACAATTGTTTTATCGATAGATCGTCTTTCTTCCTCAATTCTTGGATCTATACTTGCGAAAGAAGCTTGAGGTATTGTCTTCACAGGAATTGTTGCTCTAGGTAATGTTGAAAATCTTTGTTCCCCTTTTGGTTTCTTAGTCTTTGTCTTGTATGGTTTAGCAGGAACATTGATGAAAAGTTGTTTTATATCAATCATAACCTGATAAATATGATACCTAATTTCCCATTCTGCAAGAAGACGCATACTTAATGTGCCATCTTCATCCACATTAGGGTGATTTACTTTAGGAGTAATATCAACAAATGGAGGTATTTCAGGGAAACCATCCTGAATGTAAATGTTGGCAAAAATTGGTATCTCAGTACCTTCTATTGTTCCAACATAGCCTTTCCATTGTTTCAAATTACCTCTAACAGGTTCGAAATTTATTTGTTTATCGAATACTAATTGCATTTCATTTGCAAGATGGAAATCGTCTGTGGAAATTTTGTTCACCTTTCTAATTATATCTCTAAATAACTTGATACCAATCAAAGTTTAAAAAATGTTGCATTTGAAAAGCGAAAAATGACTAATTACTCAGATAATTGTAAAACTATTTTGATTGGTTGGGCTAAATTCTTGTCTAGAACGAATACAATAGCCTTTTTAGAATCCAGCGCATCTTCAAGTAATGATTCAACCTTTAACAGTTTTCCTTGCACCATTAAGTCTGGTTTTTCTAACCCATAAGTCAACATCAATCTCATTCTGAGCTCTTTTACAGTTTCAGTTGGAAGCGCCACAAACTCGATTTGTTCTAATTTATACATCTCTCCACAGGCTGGACAGTCCTTGGTTTTTTCTAGTTCTATAATTGTAGTAGCATTATGAAGACCATCATAGAAGAGATAATTTTCCAATTTTTCACCTAGTTCCAGAATTAACTTTATTGTTTCCTGAGCCATTATCCCCCCAATAATTGATGATAATGTAGCAACAGCTGGCAATGGTGGCTCTACATCTATTTCTTTCCTCTCCTTTTTCCTTTCTTCCCCAAATGGAGAGCATGCTTGAGCTAACTCTTCGTCTGGTACCAAAGGCTGGCATTCGAAACAAGCTGTTTCATACGGAATAATTACTTGTGCATTACCCAAGAAAGCAAACATACCCCCCATAACAAGTGGTTTTTTTACTCGAATAGCCATCGAATTGATCCATCTTCTTCCAATAAAAGTATCTAAACAAGCCACTATAACATCTGCTTGCTCATAAACTGATACTGAAATATTCTCCATCTTTTTATGATAAAAATCAATCTCGATTTTGGGGTTTATTTCTTTCAATCTTTGTACAGCTGTTTCTGATTTTGATTTACCAACATCCTC
>JAGLXK010000510.1 GCA_023132955.1 Candidatus Heimdallarchaeota archaeon | reverse complement strand
TAGCATCAAATTATGGCAGATTCGAATATTGCTTGAAAAAGGGATGAACGAAGTGGGAATAAGATTAGCCTCTGAGATCAGAGATATTGAAGATATTCCACCACTTTTCAGATTACACGCTATAAGATCTGTTGCTTTTGGTTATTTTAATCTTGGAAACTACGAGCAATGTAGAATAAACCTAAACACTTTGTTTGAAGAAGCTTTTACATCTCTAAAACTTCCTACTGACCAGAAACAGATTCTCAATGATATACTCTTGGATGGTCATGCAGATAATTTTTTTCTAAATAGGTATGTCGAAGAAAAAATAAAATTAGAAAACAAAATTAACCTAGCTCTTCAAATTGCTACAGATTTGGGTGAAAGAAATCAGATAGCGAAATTCTGTTATCTTCTTGCATTATTATATCGTGATAGTGGTAAAATAGAAGAATCTCTCACAATGACAGAAAAAGCTAAATCTCTTTTTGAATCAACTGGTAACCAACTGCTCCTTGCAGCTGTAAGAGGAAATATTGGTACTCTGAATATTGTAACAGGTAATTTAGATGCCGCAGAAAAAGAATTTAAAGATCTTTTAGATATTTTTAAGGATTTAGAAGCAAATAGATATTTAGCACTCACAATAAAGAGCTTAGGAGACATAGCTATAGAAAAAGGTCTATTTGACAATGCTATTGAAAAATATGAAGAAGCCTTGAAAATAGTTGAAAAGCTTAATATGAAAGAAACTTATCACTATTGCACCTTAGCTGAATTATATCTGCAGACTAATCGATTAACAGACTTTGAAATATTCTTGAATTCTATAGAAGAAGAAATCAGAACAAATCCCTCTCCTATAATTGAGTCGTATGTTTTTCTCTTGAAAGGTATGTACAGTGTAAAGAAACTAAACTATGGTCAAGCAGTAGAAGAATTTTCCAAGGCATTAGAAATCGCTGACAGACACGGAAGTGGAGAGTTATCTGCTAAGATTCTGATGAATCTTGTTTTGATGCAATTAGAAAACTATGATCTAGAAAAGGACAAAAAAATACTAGGTCTAACTT
>JAGLXK010000051.1 GCA_023132955.1 Candidatus Heimdallarchaeota archaeon | reverse complement strand
TTTAAGTTTTAGTTTGAACGAGCAATAATAAAAGAAAATTGCACACAACTCAAGATTGATAGATTTTATGCAGTTATAGAAAAATTGACTACTGAGATTATCTGTAGTAAATGATGAAAAAGTTCTAGAATCTGATTTGTATGGGTTCTAGTGGTATTAGTTTTTCATTACCATTCTTCAAGAGATGAATCTCCTTTTTTATTTTCTTCTTATGCTCACGTGATAAGGCATTCATCTTTGCTTGTTTATAATATATGAGCAGCTTCTCTTTGTTCTCAGAATTTTTTGATAATCTAGCTAGATTCCAGTTTGAAACAGGATCATAGGGTTGAAGTTTCAAGGTTTCTAAGAATAATTCTTTTGCTTTTTCAAAATTCTTGTTTGAGAAGTATCGTAAGCCTTGATTAGATTTTCTGAGAGATAAGATATCTACTAGCTCAAAACAAAAGTAATCATACTCGCTTCTTTCCACTGATTCAATATAATTATACATGACATCAATCTTAGTTTCTGATAACAAACTTTTCTTTATTTTTGAAATCCAATGATTATAGAAAAAGAATACATCATATTTTGGTTTATCTTTATTTTTTCTCCAGCTCTTCCAATTCTCATACATTTTTGAGGAGAAATCAATAGAATCCAAATAATATAATACATCAATATTTATGTGAGTTGGTAAATTGTCTGAGAAGAGCTCAACGAAGATTTTAGCAACCTTAGGACTAAAAAGTGTTAATGAAGCTATTAGTTCTAAGCATAATTCATCACTCAAATTATTCATGTCATTTTTTAGTTTTAATTTGTTGAAAAGACTTATACAATTTGACTCACAGTGATCTAAAAAGAGAGTATCTAATAAACCAAATTGAGTTTTAATTAGTATTCTGAAATAATTTATCAGGAATTTTGTGTTAGTCAGTGGAATCTCTGCAGGTTTCTTGCAGCAGTACCTTATACTCTTCTCTGATTTGAAGCTTTTTTGTTTTTGTTTGGATATCTTAGTAAAACCAGTAGAAATAAGATATTTCTTCAAAAACCGAGTAGTGAAACCTATTTTGTGGACATTTCCTTCAAAATCAATGCCGAATAGAAATCGGTATGTGAGTTTCTTTGACTCATCGCTTTTAGGCTTCAAAGAAATAATAGATTTCACTAGATTTGGCGTTTCAATGTACAATTCTCCATCCGTTTTTAGTACTCTAAACCACTCTGCAAGAACGTATGGAAGATGAATAATATCGAAGTGTTCGAGAATATGGGATGCTTCTATGACATCCACACTATTAGATTCAAACTTAAGATTAGCGACATTCTGTATCTCGTCAGCAACATCGTTTTCTGATAAATCAATATTGATATATCCAGGTTTATAAAAAACACCACAGCCTAGATTAAGTTTTATCATCAAGTTTTAACTCCCTTTTGTTTTAACCACTTGATCTCTTTACGGTACTGCTTTGCCTTAAAGAGGTTTTCTTCAATTTGCTTGAAACAGTAAGCTGTGTTATGAAAAGTTTGATTAAGATGATAAGAAGTGGAGTTACAGCCCCCTTTACAGGTTTCACCAAATAAGCAATTAACACAATTCTCACCTAAGTTTGCTCTAGTAAATTGCCGATTGTATGCAAAGGAATTAGGATCATTCCAGATATCTGAGAAATTACGATCTCTGATATTTCCCTCAATAAATTTATCGTTACCCATTGATAAACATCCTACTATCGAACCATCAGATGTTATGCCTATTGTATTTATACCAGCTGTACATCCCTTCCAATTCTTGTTGTTAGGAAGAAGATGTGAATAATATCCATAACAATGCGCTCCAACTACAGGCATATGATCGAATTTGTTTTTAAATCCCTCAGCAGTGATAAACATTGCAGATGCATAAAACTCTTCTAAACTCAGAGTGAGTTCAGGATCAAAATTACCAAAAGGTAAACCTATTTGTAACTGCCAATTGACTTTTCTATCCTGGATAATCTCCTTTATACTGTGCAATTCTTTGAAATTAGTTTTACTTAGGGTTGTAATTACAGTGGTCTGAATACTTGCTTCTTCCAGAAGATCCAGTACCTTAATAACGGAATCATAAGACCCTTCTCTTCTGATACTATCATGAGTTTCTTTTACACCATCCAAAGAGATACCGACAACCAGTGGTTCAAGTAATGTTAGGTCTTCAATAATTTTAGGAACCAATAGTCCATTTGTTACATACCCTAGGTCCATTCCAAGGTCTTTAATACACCAAGAAATTTGATTCCAGTCTTTTCTAACAAATGGTTCACCACCCATCAAAGTAACTAAATTACATCCTTCATCTGCAAGTTCTCTGCATAATTTGTAGCACTCTTCTAAAGAAAGTTCGTCTTTTCGAGCCTCTCCTGCACTTGAACCGCAATGTTTACAACGCATGTTGCAAGCTAAGGTAAGTTCCCAAATCGCACAGTCTAGTCTATACATAATTACTCCTACTGGCAAGATTATTACATGTTGATTTCTTTCTATTATATACACCATATCTAGATGAAGCTGTGAAAATATGTCCGGTAAACACTAGATTATAGATAGCAAAAAAGCTTAACACCGATAATAGAAAATTTAGAAAAACAACAGGATAGAAATAGAAAGGAGATAGTGTAATATTTGCTCCTTTTTTCAAAATTAATTTGTCTTTCTTTCTCAATACGTAAGATAGTCCAAAATTTCCTCCATGTGCGATTGCTACGAAAATTGGTCCGAAAATGTAACTTTGATCGAAACCACTATATGGATAACTAGAGCTTGTATTCTTATACAAACCAAATAAAAATCCAATAAAACCTGAGATTACCAAAAAACCAAGCTGTATAA
>JAGLXK010000509.1 GCA_023132955.1 Candidatus Heimdallarchaeota archaeon | reverse complement strand
GTATCAAAGCAATCATTTTTACTAAAGACTGCTCATCTAAAGGATAATGAATCTTCTGAGGAAAATAACTTCGTGTTTTTTCTATATCAATATCTAAGATTTTCTCTTCTGAAATTAAGGTTTTCTTCTTGATATAATCTTCTTTTGTTAGTCTTAAGAAAACTAGTTTGGAACATATCCTGAACAAATCATCCAATCCTTCCTTCTTATTAAATTTAAGTATCTGCAAACCGAAACGATTTGACCATTTATCTAAGAAGCCTAGATATGGACAAAAATTACCATTTGAGCCTAAATATGTTAACAATGAATGGTTGTGCTTCACTAAGTTTTCTATTTTTGTAACGGATATTTCTAAATCATAAGGGAGAAAGAGAATTTTATCATTGAGACTCTTTTTGACTAAATTGTCAAATGCTAGTATAGAGCACCCAGAATGATTCTCATCTCTGTTTACGATATGAATCAGGAAATCTTTTATCTCATTTGCTAAATGAATATCTTGAATTTCATAGTTAAATGGAAGAGAGATAATAATCTCATTAACATATTTCTTCATTCTTCTAATTTGATGAGTAATGAAGTGCTCCTTGTTTTGAGAATTGTTTTCATAGCCAACAATCAAACCTGTGGTATTCTCCTTTGAATGCTCATGTTTGGAGGTTTTTTTTCCCACTTCTTCAAGCAAATTTTTTATTGAACTATGCATTTACTTTCCTCAACTGACGAAATATTCCAAAATATTCTGTAATGTTTTATTTACTTCAGTACTAAAGTGAATATCATATTTACTAACGAATTCATCTATAACTAGTTTATTACTTTCATAGTCATTAGAACTACAATATAAAAATTTGATTGTGGTAAAATCAATTGATTCATTGAGTATCTTCTCTGCCCAGATTAATAATTTAGGATATTTTTCATCTTTAAATCCCTCAATAATAAGAAAATCAGGATCAGAAATATTTGAAATTTCTGTTATTAGCCGTTCTAGCTTAATCTGCTCGTTTATAGTAATTTGGGTGGCGTTA
>JAGLXK010000508.1 GCA_023132955.1 Candidatus Heimdallarchaeota archaeon | reverse complement strand
TTCAACTCTTACATTCAATGTTTTCTCAAACCATCCTGCTGCAAAAACTCCAGAAGCAAAAGTTTACCAAATTGAAGAAATACTAAGTCGTACAGTAGGTCTAGAAAACGTTTTATTGATGGGAGATTTCAATTTTAAGCCTTACTCAGAATCATATAACATAACTGTAGCTACATTAGAAGATTCTTGGGAACAAAAATGGTTATCAGTAGCAGCAACTAGAATCGATCACATTTTCCTGAGTCCAGGAATGACTGTTCTTGATGCTGTATATATAGAAAAGGGTCATTCAGATCATCCTGCATATTGGATTGAAATTCAACTGTAATAGTTCTCTTTCAAACTTTTTTTCTTTTCTTACGTATAATTAAGTATGTAGTTGCACCTATAAGACTTAAAACTAAGAAGCCCCCTATAGAAGCTAAGGAAATTACTGTATAGTATAGATTATGATATTTTTGATATAAATCTAGACCATTTGTTACCGTTTCTTCTGAGAAAAGTTCTGATAATTTTATTCCTCGTTCTCCTTTTGATAACTCTTCTGTTACATTGAAACTAACCTTCTCATTAAATTGTGAAGCAAAATAAATATGCATCATTTTGTTAACTGGATCACAAATATTGGAATAAGCTGTATATCCATCAATTTTTTCTACGTGAACAGCATCTAAGATTTCTTCAAAGTAATCAACTGTTATGTTATTTTCTGAATCTATCTCTTCTAATAATTCCGCAGCTTTCTCGTATCGAGGACATGGATATTTTCCATAATAACTTTCAGGGTTAGCACGGTTGAAATTAGTCTGAGCTAGATAACCATTTTCATCTATTTGTTGAGTAACTACAATTTCTCCACTTAAACCTGGGCTTAGAATAACAGAATCTCCATTTGCATCTGATAGGAATAACTGGAACCATAAACTTTCGAATTCGAATTTATTAACTAGTTCTATAGCTTCGCTAACGTTCGAACATTCTCTGAGTATCTTTCCCGATAACCAATCTTCTCCCATTTTATATGGTCTTTCGGGGTGCGAGTTCATGGGCATATCAGGAACAGCAGTTGAATCATAGCACAAACCTACTTCATTCATTCCTCCTTGAACACTAACATATGTATCTTGCCAATACCAGCCTAAAAAGACACATCCATATCCTGCAGAAGAATTAGGATATACAAAGACATAGCTACCTTCTGGATCATTCATCAAAGGATGATCCCCTGAAGCATCTTCACTATTCCCAAACAAGACTACTTCTCCAAATCTTGCAGAGAAATTTGTGCAGCTTGCTCCTTGAAATTCTGCAGCATTTTCAGATTGTATGTGATTTACTGGAATTGTTATAAAAGACATAATTAGGAGAAATGTTATCGCAGTTTCTCTTTTGATTTTTTTCTCTTTCATGTTAACACCCTTGATATTCTCATACTATGAGAACATTAGCAGATTTTTTTATATAAGTGTTTCGATTAAAAATAATTTGTTAGTTGTAATTTTGTCAAAAGGTTTATATATTTTTATTACAATTCAATTTTAATGAAGCGAAATTCAAAAGATAGTCATGAATTTATTACCTTTAAGCAACCAATTGTAAAAGTACTTAGAGAGAAAGAAGAACTTGAGCTCTACTACAATTTTAAGTATGAACCAATAATACGCGTATTAAGAGACAGTCCTTTAACTGTATCTGAAATTACTGAAAGATATAATGTGATCTCTGAAAAGAAGAGAAAAGAAGGAACGATTTATTTATTTCTCAAAGATCTGGAGAAAGGTGGGCTCATTGTTCAATCAGGTCAGCATGTATCTCTAAGAAAGAAAGAAGGAAAAACTGTCTACTCTAGAACTCTCTATTCTAGATCTGCTAAGCTTATCTTTCC
This sequence comes from Candidatus Heimdallarchaeota archaeon, assembly GCA_023132955.1. Lineage (GTDB taxonomy): Archaea > Asgardarchaeota > Heimdallarchaeia > Heimdallarchaeales > Heimdallarchaeaceae > UBA460. Next base: position 2,052 of record JAGLXK010000508.1, on the reverse strand, counting down.
ATCAGTATTGAATTCATATTATTGGAAAACCAAAAAGAGATTAAGAATTCTTGGAAATGTTAGTGATTTGTTTACTCTCTATACTAGAGACCAACAATCTTCCGTTGAGTGTCTTGGTGAACTTGTTTATGAGATTTATACAAACGCTGATTTAAAAGTTGCAGAATTCTTTGAGGAATTCTCTGAGGATGTTTTTAAAATCATTGGTGACAAACCCTTCCAAGAACTCGATAGTATAATGACTATTTTTAGACTTTTAATGATTATTTTAGACCCATCTGTTTATGAAAAACAACTAAAAAAATGTCTTGGAAGCGATTCAAAAAATAAAAAGGATTAATGTTTAAAATGCTACGCTATAGAAATCTTAAAACAACTGTGTTTTTCATTCTTTCTATTCTTCTTATTACTAGTTCTTTTATCTCAAATTTATCGTACTCAGTTGCAATAAACTATGATGTATCAGGGGTTAATAATCAAATTACATCCTCTTGTACTATTTTCACAACAGTTATTGATGATACAGTCTTTTTTGGTAACAATGAGGATTATAAACTGAATAATGCTTATAGATGGTATGTTCCAGCACAAAATGTTTCAACAACTTATTTTGGCGTTAAAGAGATCTATGGAGCCGTTTTCTTTGGATTTGATAATAATAATAACACAGATGTTGATAAATGGGAACAAGGAGGAATGAATGAATTTGGCTTATGTTATGATGGTAATGGTCTCCCAGATATTGAATTGAATCTAAATCAAAGTGCAATGTACCCTTATACTCCACATGCTTTAGCTCAAGTACTGTGGGATTGTAGAACTGTAGAGGAAGTAATTGCTTGGTATCTGAATCATAAATGGGGTGGTACTTTTGGTGGACAAATTCATTATGCAGATAGTACAGGTGATGCAGTGGTGGTTAGTGTTAATGCAACAGGTCAATGGACTTTTACTAGAATTGATTCCACTTTTCTTGTTTCAACCAATTTTAATTTAGATAATGTTACACATGGACATTATCCTTGTTGGAGATATGATACTGCTACTCAAATGTTAGGCGAGATTACTACTGAAGAAAATCTTAATGTTTCTAGATGTGCAAATGTACTTTATGAAGCCCATCAGGAAGGAACATATGCTACAAAATATAGCAACATTTGTGATCCTGTTAATCTTGAATTTTACTTCAACTCAGGTGAGAACTTCTTAGTTAGTGAAAAATTCAATTTAACTGATAAACTTGCTGAAACAGGATCTTATGAAGAAAAAAGTAGTTTCTTAGGAGTGACTGGTAGAGATGGCGGCGTTTTAGTAAAAACTGAAAAGATTGACATACAATTTGAAACCGTTACAGAAACTACTGATGAAACTTCTGGAATCCTTCTCCTAATTAGTGTTTTAAGTTTATTATCAACTGTATTTGTTTGTAATAAATTTAGAAAAAGGTAAAGCTATTCCCTTGAAAACTAAATAAAAACAAAGAGTCATAATTAGTTAAAATCACTATGAAAAATTATGATTTTTTGTGTAGTTCAATATTTATTTGTCAAAATCATTCTGCAATTTTATATACTTCATCCCCTGGACGAACTCTTTCTGGTGTTTTAATACCAACCTTTTGACCTTTCTTTGCTGTTTCTATCTCTTTTCCTTCTATTTGCATTGATGTTACTTTCATTTTAAAATCAGTTGTAGCACCTTGAAAATGCAATTCATCTCCAATGCTTATCTTTCCCTCTACTTCTACAGCAGCAACACTAGGTTGTACGTAGAATTTGAATACAGAACCAACCTTTTTTTGACTCATTTAATCACCAACATCATATATGTTGTATTATTTCTTAAAGTTTTTCGGGAGATAAATTCTTGCTCTCTAAATAATCTATTTACAGAAACTTTATAAGTGTCTCATTGATGAGACATATTAATATCGCCAAAATTGTCTTGTTTGTGAGACATATTAAAAATTGAGGTAGAAAATATGAAAATCAAATTTAACCTTAAAGAAGGTATTAACCATGTCTTCATACCAGTGTATGTAAATGATAAGGG
>JAGLXK010000507.1 GCA_023132955.1 Candidatus Heimdallarchaeota archaeon | reverse complement strand
TTTAGTCTCTTCTGTTAGATGGAATGTATCAATAAAATCTAGTTTCAGTCCATCAATATCATAATCTCTAACAAAACGTTCATACAATGTTATCAAATATTCTCTAACCTCTGGAAAGCGAGGATCAAGAACAAACCAGTTGTGTTTCCTAGAAGGATTAAGTAATTTCTCTTTGAATCGCTTATAAGCTTTTGAATGGATTCCTACAGCTGGAACCGAAAACCAAAGCATATACTTTAGACCAATTTCATGAACACGTTTTACATGCTCTTGAAAATCAGGTAATTTGTTCTTTGTAACTTCCCAGTCACCACAATAAGCATATCCACGATTTGTGTCATCTGTTTGCCATCCATCATCAACAATGATTGATTCCATACCCATTTCTTTTGCTAATCGGCACTGTTTTTCAAGTTTTTCAGGAGATAAATCTTGGTGAAAACTGTACCAAGAAGAATAAATTGGACGACGTGCATGTTCTGGTATAGGACTTGGTTTGTAATCTGGCATAGAAGCCCACCAGTCACTTACATCTTGTAGCACCTTATAATATTGAATATCTCGGGTATCAAGACGAATCCTTGTTTCATATTTTTTAGTTATCGGCATAGGTTCAGTGAAAAGCTTAATTTCACAGTGAACCATCGCTGTAAGTTCAGCAAGACCTGCTTGAAGTTTTACTACATTCAAAGCATCAGAAAGAGCAAAAGTAAGAGCATTTGTACCATCCGTACTAAAAAGAGCATAGACAGGGGCATTCGATGTAGCTTTACTAATACATTCATCTTTACTCCATACAGGAAGAATTGTTCGATTAAGATAGGTTCCTGGAAACCATTTGTAATGAGTATTAATCATAGGATGATCCCATGATAAAATTAAAGGAGTTGGACGTGAGGGTTTATCGGCATTCATTTGGACAGTAATATATTCAACCCCATCAATATCTAAGGAATGTTCAAGAGATAATTTAAAAGGACCTAGATCACCATTAACAGTAATAAGATAATGTTGGGTCTGAATAGATGAAATTACACTCATTTCTTTCCACTCTTAATATCTAGATGAAATATAATATTATGAGTTAGTAGAAGTTTTTTTGGGTATATATAAGCTCCTACCATCAAAATTTCCAATCTAGAAGTTAGGTTAAGAATGTATCATTTATGTTCGAAATGCTCAACCTTCATAATAGAAATAATTTAAAAACTAGAGAAAGAAGCAAAATCCCTATAAAACTGGATGAATCAAAAGACTAACAATCACACAAAAACACTTTCTAGATATTCCGATAATTGCATCCGATCTGAGAGTGTTAACTCCTTATTATCTTTTATTTTATTAAAAAAAGTAGTCCATTCACTTGTAAAAGTACGAAATTCCTCGATTAAAAATCTAAATTTCTGTAAAGCATGATAGGATTTTCCTATAAAAGCATAAACCAACAACAAATTGACTTGAGAGTTTATAGCAATTGTATAATTTCTGTATTTTATCCTTTTAATTATCCCCGTTTCTAATGTTTCATTAGCTTTGAATCTAGCAATTGCCGCCAGTATCTCTTGGAGTAATTCATTATCCAGAGTAACATCGCTAAACAGTTCTGAAAAATGAATGGCTCCCTCATCGTTAAGTACTAGGAAAAATAGTGGAGCCTCCTTTTCATCAGTAAACGTTTCATGTATAATGCTGTCTTTCATAATCCTACTTAGTACATCCTCTACATGGGTAAATTCTAGTCTTTCTTCTAAGCTTGGTAAATACTTAGACATATCTTCCCAAGTACTCAATTGACTTAAAAGAATATCAATTTCATTAGATACAACCTTTGCAAGCTTAATAATTCCTTTTTCTTCTGCTAAAATCTGCGCTTTTTCTAGTAATAATTGTCCTTTATCAATATTAAACTCAATTAGTTCTAACTTTGATTGGAGTAAGAGAGATTGAATAAGTAGAATGTGCGATTTCTGCTCTTTAGCCATTTCAGTCAAATTTATTATTCTGTTCTTCAATTTCCCAAATACTTCCAAATCATTCGTATTTTGTATTTTTTTGAGGTAAGCATCACACAAATGAAAGATTACTAAACCATTTAACTCAAGGTAGACAATCTCTTCGTCAGCAACTTCTTCTAACAAAGTCATTGCTTCATCCCAATTATCATCGTCAGTTTTGGTTTTAAGAAGAACCGCTTTTGCAAGATGATAGATTATTTTAAAGATTGGTTTATCTTTTATCAAAGACAAGAGCTCAATCTGTTCAAGATTCTTATATGCCTCTTCATATTGTTCCATCTCAATAAGAACCAAATTCATCCGAAAGAGAGTCCAAGGTAAATGACGAGTGCTTACAACTTTTGATTCTTTATAGAGTGAGATAGATTTTTTATAATATTCAAAAGCTGATTTCAGATCCTTCCCTAGCCAATATAAATAACCTAAATCTATGAAAAGGCAAGCTTGTGCATATAAATCGTTCACTTCTTCAATAAATGATCTGCTTTGGAGAAAATAATCAAGCGCTAAATCAAGCTCTCCTCTATGCATATAGCAAACAGCTTTACTGGAAACAGCATTGTTGATTCCTAAGGGATATTCTAATTTTTCAGAAAGATCTAACGATTTTTGGTTAAACTTTATTGCTTTTGTGATTTCTCCAGACCAAAGATAGGAATTACCTAGTCTTTGGTACGAATCAGCTAACTGTATATTAAAACCAAATTTTATCGAGATGTCTATACTTTCCTCAAGATTTTCTAAAGACTTCTCAAAACTATCTCTTTTCATGGTTAGAAAAGTAGCTTTTCTCTGAAAATATTCTCGTGATGTTTTATCATCAAAAGAATCTAGAATCTGGCCAGCAAGTTTAATCTTTTCCTTTCTTAATTCATATTCTCCAGCAAGAAAGTAAACATAAGGAGATTGTATTAGAGAATCAAACATTAAATGTTTATTATTTAGTTTTTGACTCTCCTCAAAAGCTTCTTCTCCAAGCTTTATAGCCTCAGAATATTTAGATGCTTCAGAATAGATTCGCTTTTTAAATATTTTACATTTTATTTTCTCTTCTACTGAAGTCTTCTCTTCAGCATAGATTGAATCAATTCTCTCTGAAGCTCTGTTATACTCTCCTTTATTTATGAGCTGTTCAATATCTTCTAACTCTTTAACAAAAATTCCATTCATCTGGCACTATCAACTATTCTAATCACATTAATTACGCTTACAGTTTTATAATAGTTTCTGCAAAAAACCAGTTTTAACACCAAATTATTAAGTGATTTAGTAATATTTTATTTCTGTCTGCGAAACAGAAGAATTCTTATATGTGTCAGATTCTAGTACACATAGGAGCAGGATTTTCATTGCCTGATATAACTGATGCTGAAAAATCACAAATTAGAGAGATTGCAAAACAATATGCATTATCAATTTGGAGGATTCCATTCAATGAGGGGTTAATACTTTACGTGAGAACAAGTGACAAGCTAAGTATACATCCTGCAAGGTGGAAATACTGCTTAAAATGTGGTGAAATAATCAAAACCAAAACCAAGAAAGTTCTGAAAGAAGGAGAAAAGGAAGAAAAACACAGTTGTTTATTAGATGTGCAAGATTTTCCTGTTCTAATCAAAACATCTTGGTATAAACTTAAAGAATACTTCTTAACTGATTCTTACAAAGAAATTATGAAAGATGCTGGTATTGATAAACTCCCTTCAATCGTTTTGGTTACTGAAATCTCAAAAGAAACAAGTGAAATAAAAGAAACCAGGATTCCTGCAACAGAAGAAGAAGGAATATAGTTTTTCGCTATTTTTTAATAACATACTGGAACGCCACTTTTAGAGAAAACTTTTTATATGTGTCTGTTTTAGATACATATGTATGTAACAAAACAAGACACATACATGTGATGGCTTTTGTTACATATTCATTTGGAGGTTAAAAAATGAAAAGGAAAAACGCAATAATCTTACTTGGCGCATTTAGCATTCTCTGCTTTACATCTCTTTCCCTAGCTACTGCTCATGATTATATAACTTATGGAGATATACAAGCTAGTTTTAACGCATCCTTCAATGGAGGCAAAGCTATTACACTGCAAGGAGAAAATGAACTTGTCGCTACACACTTACCAGCAGTTTTAGGAGGCTTGGATGGAAGAATCATTCCTTGGGAACCTAATCAAGTTTTACGTTATGAAGATGCCAAAGGAATTTGGTCAAGTTACTTAATATCTGAACTGGATTTAAACTTCTGGGCAAGTTACTTTGGTTTTACATATGATAAACTCAATGAAGGATGCAAATATTTCATGTCTTGGTTCCATGCCAGTTACTACCTTAATGGAGAAGAACTCGATATTACTACAACCCCTCTTAAGAGAGGACAGTTCTACGAAGTTATCCCATGGGGGGATGAAATATTATGGTGGTTTAGTGAAGGAATACTCTACAAACCTTGCGAACTAGATTCAGGAACATATAATCTTGAAACAATCTTCTACATCGATATTCCTGGTATTGGTCCGTTTATTTACGACTATAGCTACATATATTTCGATATAATTTAATAAGGAGGTTAAATGAAATGCCAAAATTTCTAGCAATACACCCTTTCCCAGAACCAGCTCCTGTAGAGGCTGCAACTCCTATAGGTCAAGGAGTTAAAGCTCACTGCAATGCTGATGCTTACTGGGTTCAAAGTTGGGCAATTCTTAACGAAGAAGGACACATTAAAAAAATCCTCTGTCAATGGGATGCAAAAAATGTTGATGCCATCAAAGCTATCTTAAATAAGATCCCTGATTTACCTACTGAAGGTATTTATCCCTTAGGAATTTTTCAAGCTGAAGATTTCCGACAATAGAAGATAGAACTATATGGGATCTTCTTTCATTTTTTTTCACCTTACAAATTTCTATGATGAGAGATTTAGTATGCCAGACATTACTGACAGAAAAAAGGAAAAAATAAGAATTCTTGCTGATAAATACTGCACTTTTTTGTCAAAGATTCCTTTCGAAGAGGGTGTTCTACTCTACTCAAAAACTTATCAAAAGCTTTTCATGAGATCAGCAAGATGGCGAATATGTCTTCTTTGTGGGAAAATAAGCCATCCAGAGGGTTTCTTAGATTATGATCACAAATGTTCTTCTCTTTCTTCTTATGATTTTCCTATTCTTGTTAAGACTTCTTGGATGAAACTTGAAGATTTCTTTCTTCCAGAGACTTCTTTAGAAATTTTGAAAGAGAGAAAATTAAATCCAGAAAAATAAAGCAGCAATTAGATCTATACCTTCCTTTTACTATGAAGATTGTTTAAATTCATTTTAACCTGTTTTAATTTCCTCCCATGCAATGGGTAGAAATACAAAGCTATGAAAGCAAGTACTAAAAATGCAAGAGGAAGAATACCTATCCCTAAACGGATTCCAAAGAGAGCTTCAGAAGATTGTATATCTAAATGGGAATCATATCCATAAAAATCGATTATTGCAGTAAAAACGAATATTATGAGCGATGAAGCTGGTTTTGTGATCAGTGCATTGGTTCCAAAAAACATTCCCTCTCTTCTATTATTGGTTTTAAGTTCATCTTCATCTGCGATGTCACCAACCATAGGATTTACTAGAAGCCACCAAAGTGCTGCCATCCATAAACATAGTCCATATGAGAAAGCCATGAGGACGATAGATTTAGAGAAAAATAAGCCTAAACATCCTATTATCATTAGGATTATAGCTATGAAGAAGCTATTTCTTAGTCCATATCTCTTCTGTAATTTCTCGTAAACAAATAATAAAGGAATATAAACTACGCCCGTTACTACGCTAACAATTAGCACTTCAATTCCATTTAACATAAATACATATTTGAAGTAGAGAGGTATAATAGCAACTAAATTCAGTGTAACGGCATTCATCATAAAAGAAAAAATGACGAAGAAAATAAATGATTTTGATTTCAAGGTTTCTTTAATTGCTGCAAATATAGGTAACGGTTTTGTACCTTCTTTTTCAAGTGAATGTTCTTTTAGTTTGTATGCCCCAAAACCCATGAAGATGGCTGCAACTATACCTCCTGCAATAAATATCAATGACATATCGATATTACTAAGAGTAGTAGAAGTTAGTATAAGATTAGGTGCAAGTGAAGCTATTCCTACAGGTAACAAGCTAACAAGCATAGAGATTAGCATTATTCTAGTTCGTTCATTAGTGCTTGTTGTTTGATCGATTTGAAGCGCACTTATATTCAAACCCGCGATAGTTAACCCGGTATCAAAAATAAATAAAGAAATAAGAAGGAAAATAAAAAGCCAGGTTTGTGACCATGAAGGAAATGCTAACCAGAACATGGTATAGCCAATAAAGTAGATTGGAGTAGATAAACGGATGAAAAACGTTCTCTTTCCTCTTTTATCCAGTCTTTTTTTATCTGACATGTAGCCAAATATAGGGTCATTTACTGCATTCCAAACAGCAAAAATAATCAATACAACCCCATAACTTTGAGGATTCATATGTAAAATATCAACATAAAAACCAAACAAGGCTCCAACAAAGAAAACACTGAACATATCAGAACCAGTTTTAGTGAAACCAATGTAGATTCTTTGACGAGAAGACACTCTTTGGTCATTATTCACTGAATTACTGAAGTTGTCTAATTCTTCATTACTCATTTCTTTACCTTCTCAACACATTAGTCAATTTCTTTATCAATTTTATCCAAAAAAATGTTCTAATGTTGAGTAGAATGGAATAACCATTTTGTTTAAGATTTTAACTGATTTGTTTATGGAATCATTATAAATATTTCAACATCTCAGTATCTGATGAAAAAGACAGAAAAAGAAGCAATTCAAGATCTAGAGGTCTCATTATCTTCAAATCAGCTAAAAGAAGATTTCTCCTTGTTACGTAGTGTTTTTGAAGAAGGTCATGCTGGATTATATGTACATAGAAAAAAAACAGAAGTTGATGTAAGATTTGATGAACTTTCAATTAAATTAGATTCTCCTACTACCCTTCTAGATTTTTATAAGTTGATTGCTGAATTTATTGATTACATAGCTGATGGTCATACTACAGTTAACTTTGATACTAAATTAGGAAATCACATACTGAATGAGGTTGGTATTTTTCCTATAAAACCTAGTTTGATCAATGAAAGATTTTATGTATACAGAGATTTCTCTGAAGATGAATCTATTGCAGTTAGCACAGAGATTTTGAAAATAAATGGTATATCTGTAAATGAGATAATAGAAAATCTTTTGTCATTTGTATTCATCGATGGGTTTGGAACTGAAAGGAAATATAGATTATTAGAGAAGAATTTTAGTAGATTATTTCCATTGATATATGGAGTTAAGAGTGTTTTTAATATAGAATACAGGATTTTTGGGTCTCAAAAAACAAAAGAAGTAAAACTTGAAGCAATAACAGTAAAGAAAGTTAAAGAAATTCATGAAAAGAGATTTCCTGAAGATTTCAGTGATTCTTTGTACAGTCTTACATTTAATTCTGATTTGAACGTTGCTGTTTTAACGATTAAAACATTCAATAGCGGTAAAACAATGGCGAAATTTACAGGAATAAAA
>JAGLXK010000506.1 GCA_023132955.1 Candidatus Heimdallarchaeota archaeon | reverse complement strand
TAGTTAAAGATGAAGGAGTAGCTACAGTTCCAGGTTCAAGTTTTTACGAAACAAAAGGAAGGAAGGAATCTGATGGATCGAAGTATATTAGATTCTCATTTTCTCACAAACTTGAAACGATTAAAGATGCCCTATTAAGGATTGAAAAAAGGTTAAATGATATATAATTCAAGAGCAAAGATTACGAAATATTTATCTTGGTTTCAGTATACGAAACCTCATGGAAATTAAAGATGAGGATATAGTTGAGATTCCAAAAAGCAAAATATCTCAAATGCATTTGCTATTCTTTCTGATAAATCTTGTAATCCCAATTATTCTAGATCATTTTGTTGTAGTTAGAGACGTAATGTATACTAATCCAATTAGTGTAGCATTAAATCCAGATACATTTGATCTTAATCCATTGTTTAATTATAAATTTTCTATGATCATCTCAATAGTTCTTGTAGGTGTTTACATAATTGTAGCAATTGTTGCTTCAATAATAAAATCCTTTGACAGAAGCTACCTAAATGTTACAGCTTTACTTGCAGCTGTAGTATATCTTCTATTCTTTGTGATATTCCTGTTCCCACCCTTAGGAGGATGGCAACTTTATCTCTTGTTTATAGCATATTTAGGTAGATATTTCTTAGCTATTGGAGGAATCCTATATCTCATTTTGCTACTATATCAAACTAAACGTGCATTTCAGGAATTGATGTAAAAAATGCTAGTTTTTCTGTCAAAAAAGGGAGTTAACTTACTAAACTCCACTCTTCTATTTAACGTATTTTTTCTCTAATTCTTCAATTAAACTTAAGGAATTATCTGAGAACAAAGGTAATTTTTCTCTATCCAGTTTAGCAGCTTTATTGTATAGTTCATAGAATTTGAATGGATTACCTACAGTTCTAATCAGTTCATCAAAATGTGCATTCTTTATTATGATATTGACCATATAATACCCTAAAGGATGACCAGCAAGGGGAACAACTTTCTTGATTTCCAAACCTAATTCCTTATTTGTTAACTTATTACTGATAAAATTTTCAATAATAGTATTAATTTCTTTTATTATTTCTGGGGCTCGTTTAACATTTTCTTTGAAATGTTTCACATATGCCTTAGGAAAAGCTGTTTCAATACCTCCATAAATAAAAAGACCCTTGTCAATGTGATCAGCAATTCCTTCTGCATGGATTTGATTAATTACCCAGATCAAATCCTTGTCTTCTTCTTCTATATCCTCTTTATCATACTCTAGCATTTGATTTCTATAGAAATGATGAACCTCATGAGCAGCTAGTGAAACAAAATCTTCTAATCTATCAGCAAATATTGCATCTATTATTATAGTTTCATAACTTCTTGCATCTGTATCAAAAATAAGAATTGAGACAGTAGGATTTTTCTCTGATTCCCCATAAGGTAGAAAAGCGGAAGCTCTTGCATAGATGCTTTCATGGATTTTTTTCCATTTTTCCTCAATTAGTTTTACATTTTTTTCATATGTCTTCTTATTTTTTCTTACTTGAGAATAATATTTTAGATATCGACTTGTTTTGCCCTCTAGCATCTTTTCTAAGGTTTCTTCTTTTTCAGGGTCAAAAACTACAAGAAAACTTTGTTTGAAAAAGTCCTTATTAAATTCTGAAGTAATAAGTGCATTATAACCTGGTGAATCGAATAATTTGTTCCACTCATCTTCTGAAGGACTAGAAGAACTTTCTAAAATTCCAACAATATGCCAAAATTGTTCAAAACTTGATAGATCAAGCTTAATCCTCATTACTAATCAATTCCTTAATCATTGTTTCTGGATCGTTTGTAGGTTGCTTACAAACAAAATCTTTGCACACATATGCTGTTACTTTATTAGTAACTAGCTTGTAATCCTTTAATATTTCTATCTTCTCTAGCAGTGAGTCATCTTCCAGATATTTTAGAATAGCTACTTTGTTGGGAACATGTTGTTCTTCTAGTTTCTCCAGAAACGCTTTGACTGAACTATCTCCTTTATTTGCTACAATTATAATCTCAAATGAAAGTCCTATTGCGAAATCAAGAGCTGTGAGAATAAAAGTAAAGATCAGCTCGATAGACACTTCGAAACCTATTTAATTTTGAAAAATTAGGAAGTATTATAAAATGAGTTCGTCTTTATCTGTAAAAACCAAAATACTTATTCTTACTCTGATTTTTTCTTTCAACTTAATTCCTAATTACAGAAATCCAGACTTAGATCTTTTATCAGACAATCTATTTGAATATTCTATTCTCAAAAATGTTAGTTCAGATCGTTTTGAAGGTTACAATTTATTTGTTGTTGAAAGACATAGCACTTCTGACTGGTCAATGATAAACCGAACAATGCTTATCACTGATTTAGATGGGAGGATCTATTTTGAACGAGAGATGCTTTCAGATGGAGCTTTAGCAGATAATGCTGCTGAATTCATTAATTCAACAACAATCCTTTATGCAGAACTTGGACATGCAAAACTATGGAATATTGAAACTAATACGACAACTATTTTTAATTTTTCAGGACATCATGATATAGAAAGGAATTATGCAAATGATTCTTATTTTGTACTAAAAGGGTACGTTATTAATATCGGGGGAGAGGATTATCTCTATGATAAAATTCACGAATATACTCCAGAGGGAGATCTCATTTGGGAATTAGATACTATTGATTTTGTAAATGAATCTCAATGGTGTCCCTTTGAAGATATGGAGTCGGGACTCAGAGATATTACTCACTTCAATACAGTTTTTTATGATGAACTGGAAGATTCACTTTATCTAAATTCTCGAAATCTGAATACTTTCTATAAAATTGACCATAAAACAGGAGAAGTAATATGGGGGTTAGGAGAACACGGAAATTTCACATTGTATGATATCTGCGGAAATCAACAAGAGATCATGTTCTATCATGGACATGCACTAGAGAAGATAAGTGAGAATAAATTCATATATTTCGATAATGATCAGCATAATCAAACTAATGCCAATAATTTTCATTCAAGATTAATGGAGATAACTATAGATGAGGATAAAATGACAGCCAATGTTTCTTGGGAGTGGATATCACCTCAAGATTATTTTAGTGGTTGGTGGGGAGATTGTGACATTTTACCCAATAAAAATATGTTAGGTGTTTTTGGATCAACAAGTCACATTGATACAGATCTTGGAGCAAGGTTAGTTGAGGTTAATAGGGAACAAGAAATTGTTTGGGAGCTTTCATTTCCCAAAATCGAAGATGAAGTTTTTGGTGTTTATTGTATGGAAAGATTACGATTTGCTCCTATCGTATCTGAACCTCAATTTATTGAAGATGTTAATTCTACTTACTTAGAATGGGATTTTTGGTACAATTTCAGATCAAAAACAAACTTCAATGGAACCTATTACATTAACATTGATGATGTAACTGTAGAAACAGGTCATATTGTTTTTCCACGGTTTTGGCAATCAGCTCAAATTCAATATTCAGTTGATGAAATTACGGCTGGTAGTCATAACATTACATTAGTTGTAGCTGATGAAGCTGGACATCTATCTAATGAATCAGAAAGGTTTAGTTCTACAGGTTCAATTATTTTCAATAACCTCAATAGAAAAGCCTTGAAAATAGGTTTATCTGTTGGTATTCCAAGTTCAGTTGTACTTATTAGTGTCGCAGTTCTGGTATTCTATCTAAGAAAGAAGAAAAAGATTAGAAAAAACAAATGATTCAGAAAGCTTGTGAGATTCCTTATTACTTATCTTCGTCATAATCAGAAGCTGGGGGGGAAGGAACTTTGGCAATATCTATTTTCCCATTTGAACCAATTACTGGTTTTGGAGGAGGAACGCTAGGCGCTGGTATTGAAGGGGGAGGAGGGGTGTTTTTCATTATTGGTGAAACAAATAAAATGTGATTTTTCATATTGTTAAACGCGAAGTAATAGAAAATATATCCAACTATCATTCCTGGAAGATAAAAGATATCAATGAAAAGTAATAATGCAAAAACAATAGTGATGAAACTTCCAGCAAGCATGTGATAAGCTGAATTCCTCAAGACAGTTGGTTTGAGACCATATCGATCCAAGATTACATGAAAGTTGTAGAAACTAACATTCAATCCAGCATTTGCTAACATGATTGCTATAATCCAACCAAAACTTGGGAGAAAGAATGCTAATGATGAAAGAGATACAAAAACTATAAACCATTTCTGTATTTTTGAAGCTTGTATCAGAGTCTTTTCTTCTGCTTCAAGTTGTTTGAAGCTTCTACTCAACCTGAAAATTAAAGCAAACAACAAAATATTTATTGCAAAATATAGGAGTGAAAATATTATAGTCAAACAAGCTAATACTTTGAAACCTGAACTAGCATAAAGAAACATTAAAGCTATTCCTGCTACAAATGAATAAACATCAATAGTTATGAAATTTGAAACTATTGAAGAAACATCCCCAGCAAAGAATAAATAATATGCTATTGCAAATAATATCACTAGGATCAAACCTAGAATTACCTGCATAAGAATAAAATATGACACATCCTTAGATGTTTTGGAAATAATATTTTTAATATCATTCAATGTCTTTTTATTACTAGTAGATTCCATAAATATCAATATTAACTAAGTATTTCTTCTTAAAAGATTATGGCTAATCCTAGTCACGTTAAAAGAAAGTAATTTACTCATATCGGTCAATATGAGCAAAATCTTCAAATGGATTCCTTGAAGACCTAGTTATTTCATCTTCTTGATGTTTTTCACCTAGTTTACTTAAATCATCACTTCTTTTACCAACAGCAAGTAATGCAATCAGTCTATGTTCTTCAGGAATTTTAAGAATTTCTTTAGCTAAACCTTCTTTAAAGCCAGCCATGGCATGAGCCACTAGACCTTTGTCAACAATTGAAAGCATTAAATGAGCGGTAGCCATCCCTGTCCCAAAGAGATAATATTCTCTAGGACCGATTAAACACCCCATATCAGGATGAGAATGAACAGCTATTATCATTGAAGCTTCTTTAGCCCAATAATTACCTCCACTAAGAACCTCATGTAATTCAGACAAAACAGTTTTATCTTTAACAAAGACAAATCTCCAAGGCTGCTTATTGCCACAAGATGGTGCTCTAGAGGCCAGATAGGCTATATCCTTAACAAAATCATCTGTTATTTTAACAGGTTCTAAAGCTCTAAAAGCTCGTCTCTCTTCAATAACTTGTTTCAACTCCATTTTATCACAGACTTATTTTAAAGATTTGAGAACCTCTCTAACTTCAATAACATGACCTTTAACCTTGACTTTGGGCCAAACCTTAGCTATAACTCCTTGAGGATTAATGAGATAGGTACTTCGAATAACTCCAAAGAGCTCTTTTCCATACATCAGTTTCTTTCTCCATGTATCATAAAGCTCTAGAACTTTATGATCTTCATCGCTTAACAAAATGTGTTTCAAGTCATGTTTAGCTATAAATTTTGCATGCCTTTCAGGAGAATCAGGACTGATTCCAATCACAACAGCATCAATATCAACAAAATCAGTGATATTAGCACTAAAATCGCAAGCTTCAGTTGTACATCCTGGAGTATTGTCTCTGGGATAAAAATAAATAACTACCCATTTATCTTTGAATTGGTCCAAACAAATTTTCTCACTCTTATCGTTCGGTAAACAAAATAGGGGGGCTTTTTCACCTTCATTTAACATTTAATCACACGAGAAGATAATCTAGATAACTTTTAAAGGCTGGTTTGTAGCAAAAATAAAAAAATATATCCAGAAAAAATAAATAGTAAAAGAACATATAATTGAGTAGACATTATTCCATTACAACTATGCAAACTTGGAACATAAGAAGATTTAAATTATATCAAAATATAAGGAGGTAGAATCTCAAATGTCGGGAGAGCTAGGAAGAATTTTCAAAGTGGTACTAATTGGTGATGGAGCCGTAGGTAAGACAAGCTTAAGGAGAAATTTTCTAGGAAAAAGTTTTCGAGAAAACTATCTTATGACAATCGGCGCTGACTTCAGCGTGAAGCAGGTTCCATATGAGGATTATATTGTCAGTCTGCAAATTTGGGATTTAGCTGGCCAGCCAAGGTTTTCTGAAGTAAGAGGAGCTTATTATGCAAACACTTACGGAGCTATGGTTGTTTTTGACATAACCCGACCAAATACTTTTACAAATATCGATTTTTGGATCAATGAGATGATTAAGTACAATGATAATAAGCTCATACCATTAGTGATTGTAGGAAATAAAATTGATCTTAGAGGAGAGCTTCCAGAAGAAGTACAGGTAAACAAAACCTCTGCAATGAGCTATGCACAAATACTCTCAGAATGGGGAGGAATAAAAGTTGAATATGTGGAAACATCTGCTAAGTCAGGACAAAATGTTAGTTCTGCATTTGAAAGGTTGATTGACAGAATCTACTTCCAGATGGGGTTGTAACTTTAGAAAAGTTAATTTCAAGAAAAAAAAGAACTATTTTCTTCAGCTATTAATACTATAACTGAGATGAAAGACAGAATATTGATCAAGTATGCACTCTATTTTGACATATCATATGAAGAGTCTACATTGGATTTAGTATCTCGTAGTGTTCTAGTAAATACAACAAAAATAGCTAAAGCTACAGCGACAATTAGAGAAGTTACAATGAGGGTCACAAAAGGTAATGTGAGAGTTGCCATTTCTTAAACCTTCAATAATCATATGTAAAATAGATCAGTTATTGTTAAAGATTATTAGAAGAAAATAAACGTTGCGACAGAAGATCTAAAAAGAGAAAAAAGCGTCAAGAAAAAATTGAATCATAAGTAGAAACTATAATTGAGAGCTAAAACTTACAATTGAGAATTTTTTACGCTAAACTTAATTAATTCTTCAATTAGTTAAGCGTATTTGAATTCTTAACTTTAATTAATTCAGCAGCTATACTGATGGCTATCTCTTCTGGAGTGTTACTATTGATACTTATTCCAATTGGGGAGTAAATATTATTGAGAAGATCTTTTGAAATTCCTTTTTCTTCAAGATTATCAAATATTTGTTTCTTCTTTGCTGTACTGGCCATCATACCCAAGTAAGCATGTTTCTTATTCAGCATTTTTTCTAGTACAAGTTCATCTGATTTATGAGCAAAAGTCATTATTATAACATAAATATTATTTCCTTCAGGAATATACTCCTCAATGTTTTCATATGAGATAATTCGTTTTTCATTCGCATAAGAATTAGAGAGTATAGTAGGGAGGTTATCTCTATCATCAAAAACAGTTATATGAAAATCTAGTGTTTCCATTATCCTAGATAAAGAAAGAGAAACATGTCCTCCACCAATCACAAAAAGTCTATTCTGCATTCCAACATTTTCTCGATAAATCCAATTACCATTTTCTTCAATATAGATTTTATCTTTTGTTAATGTTCTGTTAAAATCAATACTGATTCCATCTTTGTTCAATGTCAGATTACCAGGTTTTGCTTTTGAATAAGCTTCAACTATTTGCTCAACTACAGTCTTATCCTTTACAGTAAGAGGAATTAATGCGAAAGTTTGTGACCCCGAACAGATCATGCCAGACCTATTTTCTGAAGCTTTTTCATTGTGTTCTAAGTGGATTTTTTCTGAGGTAAATTTCTCTTCTTCAATCAAAGCTCTTGCATCTTCTACTAGTTTGTGTTCAGAAATTCCTCCTCCTATAGTCCCATGTAAACTATCAAGAGTAACAAACATTTTTGCTCCAGGTACATTTGGAGCAGATCCTTCTCGACGAATTATAATAGCTAATACTCCAGTATTATCTGTTTCAATCTCTAGTAGAATTTTTTTCCAAAATTGTTCTTCATTCATATTAGCATCTCACTTGATTTTATTTCCTTTCAATCCAAATCATGTAAGAATAAAAGTAACTTCTCAGGCGTAAGAGGTGCTGAATATTCCCATTCTTTATCTTTTCTGTAAGCTTGAGCTGCATTTTTTAAAGCTAAGTAAGTACCTATTCCATACATGAAGGGGGGTTCTCCGATAGCTTTTGATTTCAAAACAGCTTCTGGATTATCTGCATCTTCTAAAAAAGTAACTTCAATCTTTGGAGTGAAATAAAGGTTAGGTATTTTATATGTTGATAAGGAATCTGTAAAGTTCTTTCCTTTGTCAAAGACTAATTCTTCGACAGTCATCCAACCGATTCCTTGGATTAATCCTCCTTCTGCTTGTCCCAAATCTACAAGATAGTTAAGAGTTTTTCCTGCATCGTGTACCATTTGAACTTTATCAATTGTATATGTCCCTCTTAAGCAATCAACTGTTACTGCTGTAACTGCTGTTCCATAAGCATGGTAAGCAAAAGGTCGTCCTCTCTCCTTTTTAGTATCAAAATGAATTCTAGGTGTCGCATAAAATGCTTGAGCAGAAAGATTAACTCTTTGTAAATAAGCTAAATTGACAAGTTTTTTCCAAGAGATATCTGTTCTTCTTCCGTCTTGATAAACATACTCATCTTCTATTGAAATTACATTTGTACCTAATTTCTCTGCTGCAGCATTTTTCAATCGATCTATTATCTTGTTACAAGCTATCTCTACTGCTTTTCCATTGAGGTCAGCCCCAGTGCTTGCAGCAGTTGGTGAAGTATTAATTACCCGACTAGTACTTGTACTTTCTATCCTAATCCTTTCGGGATTAATAGAAAGGGTTTTTGCTGCGATATGTCTGATTTTAATGTTAACCCCTTGACCCATTTCAATTGCGCCTGTGCTAATACTTACACTACCATCCTTGTAAACATTAACAAGTGCTCCAGCTTGATTAAGAAAAGTAGAAGTGAATGAAATCCCAAAACAAATGGGCATTATGGAAATTCCCTTTTTTGTAAATTTACTATTTATATTAAAATCTTCTATCTCCTTTTTTCTTTTTTCAAAATTAGTATCTTCAACAACTTGAGAAAAACTTCGCTTTGCGTTACAATTCTCAACTAGCTGTCCATAATGAAATTGATCTCCTTCCTGGAGTAAGTTTTTCTTTTGTAAAAATGAAACTGGAATACCAGTTACTTCAGCAGCATGTGCAATAGCACACTCTATAACAAACATTCCTTGAGGACCACCAAAACCCCTGAAAGCAGTGAAAGGAACGATATTAGTTTTACATGGATAGCCTGTTACACGGACATTAGGGATATAGTAAGCATTAGTTGCATGAAAAAGTGTTCGTCCAAGAACAGCTGTCGAAAGGTCAGCTGCAGCCCCTGAATTTTGATAAAATTCAGCAGAAAAAGCAAGTATTTTACCTTCTTCATCTAGACCTATCTTATAATCAGTTGAATAGGGATGACGTTTACCCGTCATTTGAATATCTTCACGCCTTGTAAGAACTAGCTTCACTGGTCGGTCTGTATGGTAAACTCCGAGTGCACAAATAGCTGCCCATGGTGTAGCCTGGTCTTCTTTTCCACCAAAAGCTCCGCCTAATCGTTTCACATCAACCTCAATTAAGTTCATATCACATCCTAGAATTTTTGAAGTTGTACTTTGAACTGTTGTAGGTGCTTGAGTACTAGAATAAATGATTATTCTGCCATTTTCATCTGGTATAGCTAGCGAAGCTTGTGTTTCAAGATATACATGTTCTTGACCCCCTGACTCAGCTATTCCTTCGATAACAGTTGAACATTTTTCCCAAGTTGATTCAATATCTCCAATCGTTAAGGTGCGTGAAGAAGAAATCAGTAATCCTTTTCTTGCTGCTTCACGAGAGTCGAAAACAGCAGGAAGTCCCTCATATTCAATGTTAATTAACTTAATCGCTAGTTTAGCTTGCTCTTTTGTTTCAGCTAAAACTACTGCAATTGGTTGACCTATAAAATCAACTTCTTTCTCTGCAAGGAGTTCTTCATCCTGAATAAGACGTCCTATTTGATTTTCTCCTGGGATATCTTTAGCGATAAGAACTTTACAAACACCTTCACTGTTCTCCGCTTT
>JAGLXK010000505.1 GCA_023132955.1 Candidatus Heimdallarchaeota archaeon | reverse complement strand
AGGCTAAGACCCAGTAAACGCCGGAGCTAACTATGAGCTTCTTAAGGTAGGCAAATGCCTTGTCTGCTAATTACAGACGTCCATGAAGGGACCAACGAGGTGCCCACTGTCTCCACCCGAAGCCTACTGAACCCACAGTCCAGCGAACAGTCTGGAGCGCACCATCGGGAAGAGAAGACCCTGTGAAGCTTTACTGCTGTCAGGGGCTGTTGTATTGGTGTGCATGCATAGAATAGTCAGGAGATGCTGATCCTACATTCTCCGGGATGTAGAGAAGTCGAACTTGAAATACTGACCTTGCGCATTGGTACGACTTACCTCTTGCGAGGGGGACACCCCCTGCCTGGCAGTTTCACTGGGGCGGTAGCCTCTTGAAAAGATATCAAGAGGGCCCAAAGCCGAGCTCAACCGGGACAGAAATCCGGTGAAGAGTGCAAGGGCAAAAGCTCGGTTGACTGTGAACTCACCAACACGGTTCGCAGATGTTAACGCAGGGCCTAGCGATCCTTCGCAGTGCCATTAGTAGGCGGCGGAGGTGGCAGAAAAGTTACTCCAGGGGTAACTGCGTTTCTGAGTGTTTATCACGCAGAAGTGAAAGTTTACCACAAAGAGTGCTCTCTGTCTGTAACGCTTATTGATAAAGTCCATCTTTTCCGAGGCAGAAAAGTAAAATTGAGTGAATTTAATTATAGCTTCAGTCTTTCTTCCACGTGAGGAAACGAAAGTTTTCGCCATTAAAGGCTACAAAACTTGAGCAGAGTGAATCTAATTTCTGTCACAAATCCATTTAGAATAGATAAATCCCTAAATAAACACGAAAGATGGAGAGCCAAAAATAAGCGTGAGGACATGAAGATAAGGTTAAGGATTATGTAACTGCCTATGTCGTTATACCAGGTGACAACTGATCCTTAAAGCCGATGTGCGCATAGCGCAAGCGCAGCCCTGTACGGAGTTGTCGTGGGTAAGAGTTCACATCGACCTCACGGCTTGCTACCTCGATGTCGGCTCTTCCTAGCTTGGTGGTGATTCAGCCGCCAAGAGTGGGGTTGTTCGCCCATTAAAAGGGAACGTGAGCTGGGTTTAGACCGTTGTGAGATGGATTTAAGCTATAGTGGAGTTCTGTAGAAGTATAGTAGTAATACTTCAATTGAACTTCATCCAAGTATGTAAAAGTCTTTGATAGTTGTAAACCCCCCTTACGGGAAATCCCTTCTATCGAAGATCAATACTCGGGCTTAAATTCACGCAAAACAGGTTGGATTCTATCTGATGGTGCTGGCGGGTGATTGAGAGTAAAGTCTCCACAGTACGAGAGGAACAGGCGGCTGGGGCCTCTGGTGTACCGGTTATCCTAAAGGGTATCGCCGGGTAGCTAAGCCCTTGTAGATAAGAGCGGAATGCATCAACGCTCGAAGCTACTCTCGAAACGAGTCACCCACTCTGTATCACTATAAGGGGACTGGTGACAGTAACCTTCGATATAGATGAGAGCGCGGAAAGAAGATCCGGTTGATAGAATTGGGGTGTACGCGTCGAGCTTCGGCGAGATGTTTAGCCCACAATCACTAATTGCTCAAGCGTAGTTAGGTAAAATGGAAATCGGTTCGTCAGATTCTAGGAGAGTTATTGTCAGCTAATTTTAGTTTACAATATAAATTCTTGTTAAGAAAAATAAGAAAATTTTTTCAGTTTGGGAACCACATAGGTGGTAAAATACCATCGTCTCCTTCATCAGGATCATATTTTTTGTTGTACATCATATCTCACTCTTGGAAAGGGTTACTCTAAAAGCTCAACAAACATATTAAAACACCCAAAAGAAAGAATGACATAGTGTTGTAATAGTTAGATGAACTAATAGATAGTTTGCAAAGGATTGAAAAGACACAAAATGTCAAAATAAAATAAAACAATATGTTCAGTATCCATTTTTTGAAATCATATTAAATGTATCTTTTCCTTGCATGTTGAGATAATCCAACAACTTATTTTCTAGCCTACTAAATCCATATTGTCTACATTTTTTAATAGCCATATATTGGAGTGCAGTGCCAAGGGGATTACCAGTCTTATAAGCACCAACTTGAATAAAAGCTTCCATGAAAACACGTAACTCAAGAACTTCGATGCGATCAAGATTGTATTCGTATTTTCTTAAAAGCGAATAAATTTCTCCGTATTGTTTGAGTGAATACAATTGTTGTGCGATAAGAAGGTCACTAAAGACGTTCTCAATAAATGTAGTTTTATCAGTTTTCTTTCTATTTCTCAATATCTCTATTCTTTCTAGAAGCTGCTGCTTACCAGTATCTTCTTCTTTTCTTTTTAAAAGAACAAATGAGATTATGTGTTTAACACGATTAATACTAAAATTATTTGTGTTCAACAACTCCTCTAATTTTGCAGGTTCAAGGTTAGAATTTAACAAATATTCACTCATTAACAGGAAATTACTATAAAGTGTCTTGCTTCCTGTGAATACTTCTTCAAATAAATCCTGCATTTCTTCTGAATCAAAATCTTTCAAATGAGAATAAACATAGAACTTGTTTAAATTCAAAGTATGGTTAATCTGTTTCTTCGTCCCTAAATCAAGATTCTGTTCAAAAAATTCCTGCTTTAGCAGGTCTTCAGCTTCCTTTGTTAAAGTCAAAGTTTCTTCAAGTTTACCTTGAAGTGCTTTTACAGAAACCATATAGGAATGAAGAAGAAGGTGATTACTAAAGTAAACACTCTCATTGTATATAGGTCTGAGAAGAGTGTAAGACTCTTCAAAATAAAATTCAGCAAGACTTAGACGTAAATCAATCATATGACCTAAACCCACAAAATAATAATAGATTGCATGAATGTCTTTTGGTAGATCCTCAAGAAGAAATTTATCTGAAAGGATTTTTCTACTTAAATCTAGTATTTTTCTGCTATTTTGAGTTCTAGTATAGATTATACCAAGAATACCAATTGTTTGAATGGAACTTCGATAGAAACCATTCCTAGAGAAGTATTCAAAACATTCTTCGAATGTTATTGAACTAGTGATATCATGATTTTCTGTCCACTTAGAGAAGGCAAATGTATAATTGCAGATAAAGTATATGTAATCATCTCTTTGGATGCCTTGTTCAAAATATTCATAGAACTTTCTAAAGCAATTAGACTCTGTTCCTTGTTCCCTTTAAGCTTTTCAACTCCCCATTTAGTACTATAAGCAAGAGCTAATCCGTTAGTATAATCTATTTTAGTAGATAATTGTATCATTTGGTTTAGGATTTTTTCAATTACATTCAACTGGTTTTGATGATGAAAAAGCTGCTTGATTTTTAATTCAAATAAATTCACAATACCAATACCATAATCATGTTTAGAACACAATTCTAAACACCTATTTATTAATTCAAGAAGCTTTTCTGATTTGATATTAGCTGATGCAACCCTTAGTATACTTATAAAATTAGTTAAATCATTTTTATCACTTATAGATGCAAAAACATCAAATAGTTCTTCATTCGTCATTATCCCACTCAGAATTATATCCGCAAAATGATTTATAAAGTGAAGAAATACTAAAAAGAAGAGTGGAAGGAAGACTTAGTTAGGGAAATACATTGGTGGGGTCAATCCTTCGTCTCCATCTTCTGGATCATAGTTTGGTTTATACATCATTCATCATCTCGGGAAAGGTTATACTAATAGCTCAACAAACATATTAAAACACCCAAGAGAAAAGGTGACATTGTATTTAATGAAGTATTTCTTGAGATTTATATGAATAAATTGATAGCAGGTTAAGGATGGAACAAACGCAAAACATTATAGAGAATTAAACACTAGTTTACCTCATAAGTGCTTTAGCAGATGGTTCGCTTCATAATAATGAAATACATTATTATTAAATGAAGAAATACTGAAAAAGAAGAATGAAAGGAAGATTTAGTTAGGAAAATAAAGAGGTGGTAATAAACCTTCGTCTCCTTCTGCAGTGTCATATTTTGGTTCGTACATTATGTTTCATCTCTGGAAAGGGTACTCTAGTAATAAAGGGAAGCTATTAAAACACCTCAAGGAAGAATGTGCCAAAGTAAGAATTTTTGTTTATCATTGGCAAGATTTTTATCTCAAATCGTTTTTAGTTAAATGACAAAACATGATGAAGAATGATTCTCTCTGGCATAAAATTGAAACAGGACCTAATCCTCCTGAAGAAGTATATGCTATTATTGAAAACCCTAAAAATAATAGAAACAAGTATGAATTAGGGAAAGATGGTATTCTATATTTAGATCGTGTGCTACATTCAGCTGTTCATTTTCCCGGTGATTACGGATTAATACCACAAACATACTTTGAGGATGGAGATGCTTTAGATATTCTAGTATTGATCTCTGAACCCACATTTACTGGATGTGTTCTTACTTCTCGACCTATAGGTATTATACGAATGAAAGATGAGAAAGGACACGACGACAAGATCTTAGCTGTTGCTTCCAAGGATCCTTTCTTCCATGGAGTCTATTGTTTAGAAGATGTATACCCCCATACCCTGAACGAAATTGCTGAATTCTTCAAAACCTATAAAGGATTAGAACATGGAAAAAAGGTTGAAGTTGTTGGATGGGATTCAAAAGAAGAAGCATTTAAGACAATAAGCCATTCGATGAAATTATACAAAGAATTATTTGAAGATAAATAATTCACTTTTTTATACCTTAAATTTCTGAAGGAATATTACTTTTTTCTAATTGATTTTCGTTGTCATAACGGAATAATTATAACCATAAGTTATTTGAAGGTAATTTGGAAACTATATAGTTTAAAGGAGATAGACTGTAAAATGAGTCTTGAAAAGTGGATAGATAAGGAAGATTTGGAAAAGCTTAGAGCTTTAGAAAATCCTAAGGTTGAAAGAGTTATTGAGGAGTATCTTGCTCTTTGTAAACCTGCCAAAGCTAAAGTTATAGATGATTCACCAGAGGATATTGCTTTTGTACGTCAGTTAGCAATTGATAATAAAGAAGAAATAAAATTAGGTCTAGAAGGACAAACAGTACATTTTGATGGTTATTATGATCAAGCTCGTGATAAAAAAAACACTCGACTTCTAGCACCTGCTGGGGAGAAGGAGAAGTACGGAAAACATATTAATACAGTTGATCGTGATGAAGGACTAAAAGAAGTTTTAGAAATTATGGACGGAGCGATGGAAGGAAAGATTGCTATTATTAGATTCTTCAGTCTAGGTCCAACAAATTCAAGATTTTCACTTTGCGCTTTGCAAATTACAGATTCAGCTTACGTAGCTCATTCTGAAGATTTACTATATAGACAAGGTTATGAAGAATTTAAAAGATTAGAAGATTCTGAAGACTTTTTCTATTTCATTCACTCAGCAGGAGAGTTAACTGATAAATATGTAACAAAAAATGTTGATAATAGACGTATATACATTGATTTACAAGAAAATCGGGTTCTATCAGTTAACAATCAATATGCTGGAAACAGTTTAGGTTTGAAAAAACTTGCACTTCGTTTAGCTATAAACAAAGCAATTAATGAAGACTGGTTAACTGAACATATGTTCATTAGCGCCATTTGGCCATTAGATAAAAGCAGAAAAACTTACTTCCTTGGAGCTTTTCCAAGCGCATGTGGAAAAACAAGCACAGCAATGGTTCCAGGAAACACAATTATTGGAGATGACATTGCTTATCTTAGAATCTATGAAAGTGGTGAGGTTAGGGCTGTTAATATAGAAAGAGGGATTTTTGGAATCATTAAGGATGTTAGTCCAAAAGATGATCCAGTTATATATAACAGCTTAATGACACCAAGAGAGACTATTTTTTCTAACATATTGGTTTCAGAAGGAAAATCATACTGGCTAGGTATGGGTAAACAAGTAACTATTCCAGAAACTGGAATGAACTGGACTTCGTCTAAGCTTGGTGAATGGCATGCAAATTTCTGTTGTAATGAGGAAGGAAAGGAATTAAAGTTTTCTCACCCAAATGCTCGTTATACAATAAGATTAGAGGAGTTAGAAAATGTAGATGAAGCATTACATGATCCCAATGGAGTAGAAGTTTCAGCGATTATTTATGGAGGAAGAGACAACGATACATCTGTTCCAGTTTATGAATCATTCAGTTGGGAGCATGGTGTTCATATTGGTGCTTCTGTAGAATCTGAAACAACAGCTGCAACTTTAGGGAAAGCAGGTGTCAGAAAACATCAACCAATGGCTAATCTCGATTTCATAGTAGTTCCACTAGGAGAGTATCTTGAAGCACATTTAGATTTTGGAAGACGAATTGCACAAAACAAAGTTCCAAAAATATTCTCAACAAACTATTTTCTCAAGGATAAAAAGGGACGATACTATGATGAAATTCTTGATAAAAAAATATGGTTACTTTGGGCAGAAAAGAGAGTTCACGGAGAATGTTCTGCAATAGAAACGCCAATAGGTCATATTCCTGAATATGAGGATATTAAAGCCTTATTCAAAGAAGCTTTTGATTTTGATTATGTTAAGGAAAGATATGTAGCAGAATTCTCTATCAGAATTGAGAAGTTCTTAAAGAAAATTGAAAGAATTGACACAATATTCAAAAATGAAAAAGATGTTCCCAAAGAATTCTTTAATGAATTAGAAAACCAACGACAAAGATTATTAGAAGCCAAGGAAAAGTATGGAACAGAAGTTATATCCCCATTTCTTTTCCAAGGTTGATCAAGCAAGCAATTGTGGGGAATATATAAGATAAAAGAGAAACAATACCGATATACTTGGCTCTAAGCTATGTTCACGAAGATGAAAGGGCGAAAAACAAAATCAGTAAATTTGCTATTCTCAATTGTGTTATTGGAATACCTACAATTGCCTTTTTGATTCTACTTTTAGCCAAAGGGCTTTTAGTGAACTATTCAGCTATATTGTATACTCAGCTATTGGTTTACTTGGACTAGGAATAGCTTATTCAATATACAAAATGATTAGAAGATAGAGTATTTTTTCAATAGTTTTTTTCACTGTATTTTATTTTAGATGCAACAAAAACTAGCTTTTAAACCATTATTTTCTGCTAAAACAGCTGAACTATCGAAAAGTACGCTTTACACCGACAAAAAACGACAAAAAACGTGAAATTTCATTCTGTAATCGCCTAATTTCGACATTTTAAGTTAGATGATTTTTTTGTCGGGAGTTTTATAAAGTGATATTCTATCAACGGATTTTCAGCTTAATAAAACCTTTCTAGGAAAGATAAAAAAAATAGTTAAATAAACCATAAGTAAATATCTAGATAAAAGAAGGAGAAAGATGTATTTTCTCAACTTTAAATATTCAATTAGACAGTATTATGCAATACAAAATCTGTATTAAACAGGTTTAACTGTCTGTGTGAGATGTTATGAAATTTGTCCCAAAGCACTATATTTTATCAAATCCAGTGTTTTGGGATCCAATTTTCATAGAATGGGATTACACTGAATCAATATTATTAACAGCTTATGACCTGTTAAGAAATGATAGTATCATATATGATTTGCACAGCAAATCTATGACATTAAAAGAATTAATGAGAGAAAATGGTTTCCCAAAAAAAACAAAAATTTTTGCTGATACAGGAATATTCATGCTGGAATGGTTTAAACTTTATAAGGAAAAATCATTTAATCAAGACTATTCCAAAATTACTTTACCAATTAATGATGTTCTTGAAGGATATGAATTAATGGATCCTGATTTACTAGTAGTCCCTGATGAGATTATCCTACCCATGGATTCTGATATTATAGTAAAAAAGAAAATAGAAAATATGAAAGAGAATGTCATTAAAACTCTAGACCGTTTTCCAAAGAACAAGGTAATAGGAGTAATCCAAGGATTAACAAGTAAAACTATGGACAATTTATATGATTTTGAAAAAAGTCATGGGATAACCATTTTTGCCCGAGGAGGACTCATACCAATTAAAAGAAGAAACAATCTGTATTGCGAAACAATAAAGTATTCTAGACAAATTACAAAGGAGTATTTCTTACATGCTTTTGGGATAGTGAACCTTAATCAAATCAAATGTTATGGAAGATGTGCTAACATTGATTCATTTGATAGTACAATTGTAAGAGCTTTAACTTCTGAATTGTACTTTGTAGATGAAAATCTTGTTAAACATAGATTTAGTGACGAGGTTTTAACTAAATGTGACTGCTACTTTTGTGACAGATTAAGATCATTAAGATTAGAAAATTATGAGTATCCTGGAAGGTCAGTTATAGAAAAATTGTTTCTTCACAATATCATAGCAATAAAAAATTACTGTGACAATGTAAAATGCTTCCAAAGTCAATATGGAAAGTTTAGTATGCAATCCGGAGAGAAATATTAAAAAGAGATACTACAAATATAATACATCTATAATTCTAGTTTAATACAGGATATTCTTTGTCAATAAGTTTTTTATTTCAAATATTTCCACATGAATTAATGTTGGAAGAAATTAGAGAGTTACTAAAAAGAATTGATCAAATTGTTGACTCAGAATCAAGAAGAACAGAAGATGAAATAGATGAACTGAAAGAAAAGCTTCTAATGATACAAGATTCAGAAGAGAATTTGTCATCTATTCATTCTCAAGTCAAAGAGTTAACTAACGAATTAGACATATTCAAAGAAAGAAGTATAGAGTTACAAAAGAAAGTTGATGAACTCAAACCACTAGAAGATAAGTGTGATTCATTAGAGGGCAAAATCAAAAAATCAGAACTTAAACAGGAAGGGTATATATTTACAATTAAAGTAATATCAAAGTGGATTCCAAGCCAAAAAGAAAATATCGATGTTCTTGTTGCATTGGCATCATCACCAAATCACGAATCAACTTTCAAGAAGCTTCATAAGGAAACAACAATTCCAGCAGTTACCTTGAAAAACAGAATTATGCCAATTCTAGCTGATAACTCTCTAGTTAAAATAGAAGGTGATAAGGTAACACTAACTATATCTGAACAAGAAGAATGAAGAAATTATTTCATTGAGAAGTTCCATAAAATTAAATAAGACTAAGAAATAAACTATTCTTACATGAAAAAACTTGTCAGATCAAAGCGAGGAGTATCAAACATTATATCTACGCTGGTTATTTTCACTGTAATGGTAAGTGCTTTAGGACTAGCCTTTTCACAAATAGTTCCTTCTCTGGAAAGATTTCAAACAGAAAGCGACATGGTTACAGCAACAAATTCTTTCCTCTCATTTGATTCTGAAATTAAAAGACTAATTTCAGCTCCAGATAACTCATCAAGTGTGGTTAGATACAATTTAGATAGTGGAATCTTAGATTTGACAGAAGAAAGAGAAAATTTTCTAATAATTACTTCAGGAGGGGATAATCTACTAAATTATTCATACTCTTCAGGAGAAGTTCTTTACAGAATCGAAGGAAATTTCAAAGGATCTGGCGGTTTAATTTATGATTTTGGAAGTCCCCTGTTACTTGTTTATTCTATTAATAGGACCACACAAATCACAAATATTGCTCATCAATCATTCAATGGGTATAAGGTTTTGAAATTATTCTACAGTGCTTACTTAAATATTGAAAAGGTATCAGATACCGAAGTTGAGATCAATTTTATGATTGTTAATTTGAAAACTACTAGAACAGCTGAGGGGCAAGGAGAATATTTCCCCATAATTAACACAGCAAGTAAAATTATGATTACAAAAGAGAGCCAAATAACGGAAACATATGATTTAGGGTGGAGAAATGACGACTTGAGTATGACTGCTTTAACTAGTGATTTTTCTCAAAATATTGTTTATCCTATTGCTCCTGAAACATTTCATCTAACTCTAAATGTAATTCATATTAACATAGATTTCAGCACAGTGTGATTGTAAAACATCATACAAACTTCTTTTTTGTATATCTCAAAGATGTATTTATATTGAATAACAGCTACATTATATCAGCGAAGTTTTCTCGTGTGGGACTAGACTTATGGCATATAGCCTTGGATGAAAGTCTCACTTCGAAACTTCGCTATCATTTTATTTCTTATCCCTTTTACTCGAAATAAATATCTTCATAAAGGTTTAACGATGAATCAGTAGTGGTTGCTTCATATGGATCAAATTGTGAAATTCAGTAATGTTTCAAAGAAATTTCAATTGTTCTGGGAAGAAATAGTAATCTTCGAAAAGATAAATTTGGAAATTGATAGAAATGAATTAGTGCTTTTTTATGGTCCAAGTGGAAGTGGAAAGACTACTCTACTTAACTTGCTAACCGGATTACTGAACCCTGATGAAGGAGAAATTCAAGTAGCAGGATTATATGTTGATTTAATACCGGAAAAGGAGAAGTCAGACTTTAGATCAAACTATCTAGGTATAGTTTTTCAAGAAAATAACTTAGTATCAACTTTAACAGTGAAAGAGAATATTATACTCTTTCAGGAACTGTGTGGTTATGAAGTAGAAGGTAAAGAGGAGAAAATTGACTTTTTATTAGAAAAACTTGGGATAGACCACAGAAAAGATAGTTTTCCAGTACAACTTAGTGGGGGGGAAAAGAAGAGAGTCGCTATAGCTAGAGCATTATCAAACGATCCATATATACTGATTCTAGACGAACCAACAGGAAATCTTGATAGAGAGTCTGCAGATGAACTCTGTAATTTAATTGAGGAACTCTTTTTGACAACAGATATCACAGTTATTGTTGCTTCTCATGACCAAAAGATGAAAGAAATCGCAACATTAGTGTATAGAGTAGGATCGAAGCAAGTTGAACTAGAAGAAGAAAATGAAGAAAGAAGAAAAAGTGAAGAAATTGAATACCGTCCAATAGATTCTCTAGAAAGAGGAAAAGAGGACATATTCATGGAAGAAGCATTACTGGATCCGATTGAATAAGGAAGTATCAGAAGTTGATGTTATGATAGGTCAAATGAAATTTGCGTGGATAGGGTTTAGGAGATCATTTCTTGCATCAATGTTTTCTTTCATTAGCCAAATTATAACATATTCAGCAATAACGATAAGTATTGCCATATTCTCAATAGTGAAACCTTTTCTTAATTGGTCTGTAAACAGTGTTTTTTACAAATCCTATGTCATAATGGGTATTCTATTTATTACAGTGAGCATTGTGATTGGGGCAGTTGTCACAGCAAGATCAATAGATTTGAAGTTTATGAGTCAAAAGGATGATATTGCGATAATGAAAAATGCAGGGGGGAAGAACAAGTGGATATATAGTTATTTCATCTTTAACCAAATAATAACCTCAATTATTATGCTATTGGTAGGAATAGTCTTAGCTCTCATCTTACTAGCAATAATTTTCTATTCATTCAAATTCAGTTTCTTCTTTAATCATATCAGGTTCATACCAGTTTTAGGAGCAAATATAGCCATACTTATTGTTTCTTATCTGAAATCTCACTACACTATAATTAAATTCATTGAAGAGAAAAATTTCGAAGTTTCCTCCAGTAGACTGAGTTCTTATAAGAGTATATTCGAATTTAATGGGTTACTAAGCAAATTTAAAGCAGTAAGAAAGTTGGCTAGTAAGAATTATCTTAGATCAGGAAAAATCTTGGCAAGTTTTCTATTCAGTTTCTTTCTGGCTTTTTCCTCAATATCTTTTGCACTAGGACCTGTTGCAATAGCAGAAACGTACAATCACTATCTAGACAATAGATTCTACGACAGTACCTATGTAATAGGACAAGAAGGAATAATAAATTTCTATAGTTCAAATTTTGGTGCTCAAGAGTATGTTAATGAATCATACATAAGTGAACTAGAAGATATTAATTTCTTCAAGAATAGATCATTTGACATAAGTTTTCTAAATGATATAGATAGCACAGGTGTTGATGCGAAGAATTTATTCCTTACGAAACTGGATGTTCAGGAAGTTGCTGTCTTAGATATCACCCCAGAAGGATATTTACAAGTAGGATCCAACAGAACTTTCTATGCCACAGTTATAGGATATCAAGAAACAAATATTTTTGATGAATTGTTGCTTTGGGGTTCTTTACCAAGTTCAAGTGAAGTGGTTATAGGTGACTCTCTAGATAACTTAATTTTTGAGAACAGTACCATGCAGAAAATAGAACTAACTGAAAATTCGAGTAGGTATGGTATAAGTAGCGTTGCTTTAGATGTATTTGCATCAGGTTTTACAGTATATGTACCATTAAGCAAATTAAATTCAGAATCCATATCTAACGGTCCAAATCTAATCTTGCTAGAAGATCTTAATTCAACTACTTATTCAATAATAGCAAGTCTAGTAGAAACAAACGGATATTTAATGAGAGAAATTTCAGAAATAAGAGAAGAAAATATCAAAGAATATGACAACTTTTCATATATGTTCGATACACTGGGATTAATTCTATTTAGCATTTTTACCTTTCAAATTATTGTTTTTGCATTCCTGTATTATTTAACTTACAAGAAAGACTACGAACTCTTGTATAAACTAGGCATTGAGAAAAAGAAGATCTCCAAGATAAATGTTAACTCAATATTAATGCAATTAGTCCCAGGTATATTATTTGGAAGCTATTTTGGATCAATAATAACAAGATATTTCCTTGTACCATACACAAAATTGGGTTACTATCTAGCATTTCTATTTGGAATAATTGTTTGGTTTACACTTGCAGGGTACATAGGGGCAACAATGGCAAGCAGAAAAGGATTAAAACAAATTTATGACTCACTTTACAAAAATAAAATAATCAAAAAATAGTTAAATTTATGATTATTAGGTAATTGTGACAAAGTCCTTAGTCAGCATTTTACTAATTTCGCGCTGGGTTCATAATTGGATAATAATAAGCACAAAAACCATTATAATGATTTTAAGGTGGTCTCAGAAGACAAACATAATAGAATATGAAAAGATAAAAACAAATCGTAACCTGTTTTAAAGAGTTTTAACACATTGGCAGTCTTTTCTTTTGAGGTTTAAATATTCTCCTTCAATAATAATATAAATGAATCAAGAGTGATGTAAAATGAAATATAGATATGATCCTGATGGCGATGGAGACGAAGAATTAGGACCTCCTCTGTGGCAACCTTAGTTTTAAGTTAATATAGAAAGGTTTGGAAAGAGTTGTAGCTTAATCAAGAAAGTGGAACGAAATCCTTGGTTAACATCTTATTAATCTCTCTCTGGGGAATTTCTTTACTCCTAAGGCCTGCAACAAAGACATTCAAGCAGTCCTTGCAATAAACCTTCTTAATTCGAGTATTGTATGTAAGTGGAGACATATGTTTACTTTTACCACAAATATCACATCTAT
This sequence comes from Candidatus Heimdallarchaeota archaeon, assembly GCA_023132955.1. Classification (GTDB taxonomy): domain Archaea; phylum Asgardarchaeota; class Heimdallarchaeia; order Heimdallarchaeales; family Heimdallarchaeaceae; genus UBA460. The sequence goes on along the minus strand of JAGLXK010000505.1, from coordinate 6,093 downwards.
CTTGAATACCTGCAGTTAGATCAGCAGCACAATCAGCGCAATAACTGGCTTTGTCAGGAACAGGTCTTCCACACTTCGCACAAAAACGTACTCGAGTAACCATGATATCGGAAAGTCACAATTGAAATATTTTAAACTTGTGGAACTGCTAGAATGTGAAGAATTTGTACACACTCGCCCCCCTTTGTTTCTATTGGAAAAATGTATATTTGTACATATTACTTAGATATGTGTACACGTGTTATTTGTACATAGTCCTTAATCATACTAAACGCTTCATTATATAAGTGTTTCGTTTTTCAATTAAAAAAACATCTATTTTTTAATATAAACAGTTCTACTGGAAGAAGAGGGGTGGGAGAGACATCTGCCTTACAAATCTAAGATATTACCAAAGTTTTTAATGGTTCATCAATAGTCTAACATGATATCTATCCTTATAAACTTAAATTGAAAAAGTATTGTAAGTAATAAAGTGAGTAATATGCCTAAAGAGGTTACAATCAAACTACCTGATGGAACGATCATAAGAATACCTTCTGGAGATACAGAGAGTCTTAAAACAACACTTGCTCTAGTTACAGGAAAATCTAAGGGATCCGGTCCAGCTGAAGAAGAAAGAGAACAGCAAAAGGTTACAAGCATTAATGATCTATTAGGGGCCTCAAAGATAGAAAGAATTGCAAGTATAATTCGAAACCATTATCCTGAAGGGGATTGGTTTATTTCAAATGAAGTATGTGAATTATACGAAATAATATTCAGGGAAGGGGTAAAAATGAGTACAGTTAGCACTTACTTATCGAGATTAGCAGATGAAAACATGCTAAATAGAAAGGGAAGTGTATCACAAAGATTGTATTCAGTTACAAAGAAACTATTGGAAAATTACGGAGAACTCAAGGTTCTTGAAATACCAGCAGATCTCTTGAAATAACTATTTTTAACTTCCACTGAAGCGAAATTATAACTGTAAGAATCTTACCACGCAAATTATTTTTCTTGTGGTAAGATTTTCCTATCTACTTCAGCTTTCCTTTTTTATATATCTTACCACATAATTTTATTATCTTGTGGTAAGATTCTATATTCTAACACTTCGGTGCTTGAAAGAATAATTTTTCTCCTATTTAATCTACCTCAAGTTGTTATAGATGATTTCCTACTATTTTTATGTCATTTATTTTCCTTGTTGCTTTAGTATCTTCTTCATATTTTAAGAATAACTAAAAGTGATGAACAATGATGAAACAAACATATGATCCTGACGAAGGCGATGGAGATATATTACCACCTATGTGGCAACCTTAATTTCTCAAATGTCTCTTTCTTTGTCATCTTTTTTCTTTTGGATATTTTATAGCTTCCTTTTGTTATTATGATAAACCTTTCCGAGATGATGTAAAATGAAGACTGAATATGATCCTGACGAAGGCGATGGAGAAATAGGACCTCCCTTATGGCGCCCCTAATTGCCTTTATTCTTTTATTCTTTTAAATTTTGAAAACTGCAATTTAACTGCAATTTTTGTAATCTACTTTAAATATTCATATTTTTAAAGCATATTAGTGCACAATATGTTCATTGAGGATTTAACTTCTAGAATTGAATTAGCGGAATCTAAAGAGAATCTTAGAGAGATCCTAGGAGATATATGTCTTCTATCATCAAATGAAAGAACTAACAAGGAAATAATATTGTTATTAGACAAAGCAATAGAAAAAAGTGAATTATTTAATGATGAAGTATCACTTGTAAATCTAATTGGTTATAAAATCCCTATGATATACAGTAACCGTGAAAATATTTCAGAAGTGCGAAAACTAATTTCAAGAATGAAATCAATTTCTGAAAAAAATAATTATAATGATATATTATCTTGGGCGTATTCCTATAGTTGGTATATCGAAAAGTTTGAGGGAAATAGGAAAAAAAGTGTTGAAGCTTTAGAACATTCTCTAGAATTGCTAGATGGGCTTTCGAATTATGATGAATATATTTACCATTTTGTTCGATATTCTTATGCAGTTGAACAATGGCTGGAAACAAGAGATTTCAGAAGTTCAACTATATTAGAAGAGTGTGCAAACTACTTCCATTTACATAATTATTCTCATAGTTTTGCAAAGACTTTAAGCATTTTAATATTGATTTATCAACAAACACAAAACAAAGAAAAGTCAATGGAACTAACTAAAAAGATTCTAAGTAATTACAATCTTATTCTTAATATTCCTGAAGAAACAAAATCTATTGTTCATTATTTCATTGGTGTAAGCCACAAATTATCTTTCAATCTTGGTGAAACTAAGAAACACTTATCAGAAACCCAAAGAATTTTGAAACCCATATACAAGAATAATATCTATTCAGGATACTATTTAACGGCTCTTTCTCATCTTACTACAACCTATGCTTTACAAGGAAAACTGGGATTGGCTTTGGATCAAATAAGGCAGGTTGAAGAGTTACTAGAAGAGGAAATAACAACAAAAAATCTTGACTCTTTTAATAAAAATCAGATAATCCATGATTTCAACCTAACCAATTTTTACATTAGATCAAGGTTAAGTGATTTTAATTTTGAAAAATTTAGAGATTTAATTCAAACTCTTCTTAGTAATGTAGATACTTACCATAGTAATGCCATTATGTTGAGTGAGTTTATACTAAATGCTAACTTGACTAAAATTGAATTGCAAAATATGAGGAAGTTGAATAATCCGAGCACTAGAAGAGTAGAACACATTCTAGACTTCCTATTGTTTCAAGGAAGTGATGATGATAAACAAACTCTACAGAGAATAGATACTCTCAAAAGAAGACCTGTAGAGGAGAGAATGACTTATGTTGAAAAAGCATTTGCTGATTTACTAGCAGCACAGGAATATTACAAAATCAACCGGTTTTTAGAAATACAATCTCTACTGAAGAACTACCAGAACCATCTTCATTCTATCGAGGTTCTTGAACTCCGAGTTTTCATGGAGGCTTTTATCCAGGTTGGTGCATTCAAAAGTGGTGATCCTCTTGGTCCAGCTCTTCAGTACATGGCCATCAAAAAATGCAGAAATTATGGTTTCAGTAGATTAGAAAATAGATTATTAAACTATCTAGATATGCAAAACAAAGATATTCAGTCACTAGCAATATAAACCTGAGATGAATAACTCCCTCCTTATTTCTCTTTTTATACTATATTGAAAGTTGTGGCGAGATTTTCTTTTTCCCTTTTTCGTTACTTTTTCATTCTTCTTACCACACAATTTTATTTTCTTGTGGTAAGATTTTCTTTTGTCTCATTTTGCTGTTCTTTGTTTAGAAAAAGTATTCTTTCTCCTTCCCTTCTTCTTGTTAAATTCTTGTAAATCCTTCTACTGTCTCTTTATCCAGCCTTTCAACCAACTTAATTATGAGCTTAATTGCATTGGTTACGTCGTTTAGATCTAATATTCCATTATGTGCATGAATATGTCTTGTTGGTATTCCTATTACTATACTTGGGCACCCCATATCTGTTAAATGGATTACTCCTGCATCTGTTCCTCCTCCTGGTACTAGAGATAGTTGGTGTGGAATTTCTAGTTCTTCAGCTGTCTTTATGACGAAATCTCTGAATCGGGGGTTAGGTATCATTGATCCATCGTAGGTTAAAATACTAGGTCCTTTACCCATCTTAGCTGGGGCTTTGGTATCGTCAATACCTGGAACATCTCCTGCTATATCTACTTCTAGAGCTATACTTGTGTCAGGTTTGATCATTTGAGTCGCAGTACGTGCCCCTCCTCTTCGTAGACGGTAGCAGCTCCATAAACAATGTTAACTATTCATTTGTGATTTTTACAAAAATATTGCCAAATACAAATTATCTTTGTAGTGAGTTATTATTACTTATTTTAGCTGTAACACTATTTTATACAAATGACTTCACAAATTTTTGTGAAGTGTTCTACTGGAAAATCTTTCAAAGTTAGGATTTCAGCACTATTTTAGCCTAATAACGTATTCACACCTTGTGAACGGTTCAAAACAGAAGATATTGTAGTTTTCCAGTGGAAATAGAGGGGTCTACTTTTTTCATTCACAAAAGTGAAAATTCTTCTTAGATTACTAATGTACAGTATCAGAATTTTTGTCGTAAGAAAAGCTCTGTTCACAAAGTTTTGGAAATACAGTGAACTGTATAGTAACAAGTTTCACATGATCCATGAAGACAGCTTAATCAAAGAATAACAAAATTAGAGACCATTTAAAGCAAAAGTGAAGCGTTTGTGTTTGGTGTGTATATAGTATTCATTACGTATTACATTTATTTTGTGAAAAACACCAGAAAACGTAATACTTGAGTATTACACTATTTTCAAGTACAAATAAATGTGTAAAAAGGGTCTATGTGTGTAGCTGATAAGCAAATGAATAGGATTTAGAGCTTGTCAATTTTTTCTAGAGTTATGTTCAGTTTTTTTCTTTTCCTTTCTAGTTCCTTAATTGTAGATCCTATAATAATTCTTTCTTCAACTGCATCTGGTATTCTTTTACCAAGATATTTGGTGAACTTATATTCAGGCTCTAACCTCAGATAGAAATACGGTCCGTGTTGAGATTTAGGACTTTGTTTACATCTACAGTTTTCTCTACCACATCTGATATACTTTGAGCTAATGAAACCAAATAAAGGATCTTGTTGTGAGAGAGATTGTATTTGATAATCTAAATCCTTTATGGCATCCTGCAAATTGATTTTAACATCACTTATTTTATCAACTGTCATCTTGAGACATGTATTTATACTTTCATCATAAAAAAACATTAGATATTACTCTGATATTCTCCAGATTATATTGAATTATTTATTCGACATTAATCCTCTAACCATGTAGAAAATCCGACAAAGTGATAAAATGCAGCAGAGTAAAAATATGCTAACAAAGAAGATAAAGGAAAAATCTCCTATACAAGGGATTGTTATCAGTAGTCGTCGTGTGTATGTTTACTCAGACGAAACTGATCAAGAAATAGAATTAGAGAATCTTTTGATTAACTTAATTAGAGATCATGGACCACTTACCAGAAATGAACTAGTTTCATTAACTCATATTCCACGTTCAACCCTGTATGACAACTTGGCTAAAATGATATCTGATGGAGTTATCGCGAAAGAATCAGTTCCACGAAGTACTAGAGGAAGACCAAAGGTACTATTCAAGCTAGCATGAAAATAGTCTAGCTCTTTCTTGATTCAATTCATAAATCTGATAATTGTTTTAGTCAACATCTATCGACAAAGTTAAACAATAGTCACAAAAGTACAGCTACAGTAGCTAAGAGATGGCAATAATGGGTGAGAAAAACAAATCCAATATTGATGAAATATTTGATAGAGTTCTTGATGCACAAACGAAGATATTCAGTAATCGTGAAGTGTTAACTCCAAACTATGTGCCAGATGTTCTCCCCCATAGAGATGATAAATTTGAGGAACTAGTAAAAATTTTGGCACCTTCTTTAAGAGGTGGAGCACCTTCAAACGTTTTTATTTATGGAACAACAGGAACTGGTAAAACAGCTGTAACAAAACAGGTTCTATCTAAACTAAAGGAAAGGGCTGAAGCAAGAGATTTATCTTTTAAATATAGTTATATGAATTGTCAGCATGTTGATACTAAATATAGAGTATTAACACAATTATGCGAGGATATTGGAATAGATGTTCCAATTACAGGTTTACATTTTGATGTTGTTTATCAGAAATTCAAAGAAGCTTTAGATGCACTCAACACACTTCATGTTACTGTTCTAGATGAAGTGGATATGTTATATAGTAAAAGTTCCGAGTCATTGTATATTTTGACACGTATGAATAGCGATTTAGAGTCATCTAGGATTAGCATAATAGGAATAACTAATGACGTGAACTTCAAAGAAACTCTTGATCCTCGTATTAGAAGTAGTTTAAGTGAAGAAGAAATTGTTTTTTCCCCCTACTCTGCTGAGCAACTTCGAGATATCCTTACACAAAGAACTGATGTAGCATTTCATAAGGGTGTACTAGAATTTGGTGTAATTAATCTCTGCTCAGCTGTAGGAGCACA
>JAGLXK010000504.1 GCA_023132955.1 Candidatus Heimdallarchaeota archaeon | reverse complement strand
ATTTCTCAAAGTTTTGTAGATGTGGTATTCATTTATGTTAAGTCCTTTTTCCTCAAGTAAACTTGTAGCATATGAACCTAGAGAATAAGAAGCACTCGCATTTCCTCTAGGACTGCACATAAGAAAAGTTGCTTGATCAGCCATTGACATCACCTAAAACACTTAATCCTCGTTCAATTTTACCCTTAATCGTGAGTTCATCATCCGATGTGTAAATAATTTGAGATGTAAATTTTGGAGCAAAATTATTTAGAGAATTTCTTTGAACAAGTTTTGTAAATATTAATTCTTGTTGTTCATTGGGTTGGTCTAAAGTACCAAAAACGGTCATATTTGGGTATTTATCATATCTTGTTTCATGATGAATTTCTTCATGAAATACTCTGAAAAAAGGCATAAGCAGACTAATTGATCTATCAAGGGCTTTCTTTAGTTCTGAAGAATATCCTCCAAAATGAATTGAAGTTAGATAAACTACATTATCAGTTTGAATCATCTTCTTTGCTACTTCTCTCCCATAATCATCTATAACACAAATTCCTGGAGTTTGCACCCAACATTTAAAACAACCTAAACAAGGTTTGATTGTTTTTTCATGTAGTAGGATAGATTCTCCTTGAAGACCTTTATTATGAAGATCTCCAGAAATTCGATTGTTAATATTTTGCAGAAAGGAATCGTTTTCATGCATTCCATTTAAAATCAAATAATTCATGAATTACAAAATCAATGATTCATATTTATAGGTATGTTAATCCAATGAGTGAAACTCTTTCACTAATAGCTTTATAGCTCATCATTTAATGATTTCATTTTCCCAATTGGACATACACTAACACATATTCCACAAATAGTTTCTCCGACACTCTTCTCTTGTATGTCTAGATATTCTTTGCACTTATTAGCGTCGAGTAACTCCTTTCGCTTCATTCCAAAAATCCAATTTTTTCCCTTTATTGCTCCTACAGGACATGCTTGAACACAAGCATCGCAATCTTCACATTCACTGGTTCTTTGAGGTTCATCTACGTCAAGAGGAGCATTGGTAAGAACTGTAGCGAATCTAACCCTCGGACCGTATTCATGGGAGATCAATAAAGCACTTCTTCCAATCCAACCTAAGCCACTCAGAATAGCAGCAGTTTTATGAGGGAATATCGCAGCAAGTTTCTTCTGGTCATATCTCTTAGAAGCAGGAATGGGTAGGGCAACAAAACCCTTCTCTCTAATTCTTTCAGATAGAAATTCGGCTAAATAATCAAGTTCAGAATTTTTATCTCTGTAATGCTGAGCATACTCCTTTGTTGGACCTTCTGATATACTATCGATTATTTCATCAGAAAGCTGAACTCCTATTGACACAGCTCTGGAATACTTCTTCAGCTCTTTTCGAGACAATCCAAAAGTTTTCTTTAGATAGCTAGTATCTGCTATACCTGCAATAGCTGCTCCTCTGGTTTGCAAACATTGTTTTATTTCCTCAGATGTAATGAGCTCAGTAATCATTCTGCTAAACCTAATCTTTAATTTTCAAACAATTTTGATTTAACTGTTTTAAAAGCTATTTGTGAATTGAACTAAAATCTGAAAGCAGTAATCTTTGCCAATATATTCTCAATCTAAATGATCAAAGATATAGTGAAAAATTAAGGGAAAAGGTATTTTTTTAATAACCTTTTTAGTTCTCCTCTGAAAGTATATGGTTCAGGATATGCAAGAAATGATTCTGGTATATCTTTTGCTAAATCCTCTGCAAACCATCTTCGAATGGACAGAGATAGTATGTTTTTTGGCAGAAACCTTCTAGTAAACATATCCCATATACCCATTATAGCGTCAGGTTCTTCTTTTTCCATAAGTAAAGGATAACTGAGTATTGACATACATCCAGAACCAGCAAGAGCTCTAAACACGTTGGGTATATGTCTAGAATAATTTGCAATAGTACTAAACTGAGCCATATTCTTAGGTTCAATGAAGAATAGAACATACTCTATTTTCTGTTCATCAGATATTTCTTTCAAACGCTTAAAAACTATGTATTTAGTATTCAGAGTAAGTTTTACTGGACCTGGATCTTTAAACAGTCGTGAAGCAACTTTTGTATCTTTTTTAAACCTTTCACCTCTACCACCAAAAATACCTTCTCTTCCTTTTGATAAAAAGAATGTTAATCCTTTAGGAGCTCTAGGGGAAAATCCCGACCACCACTGACCACCTACACAACCAAACCCTTTTTGCACTATACTTGTTTTACCGAATTTCGCAGCTTTAAAAGCATGTTTTGTAATGCACATATTAATAATGCGACCTTGAATTCTAACTTTATTTTTTGGTTTTGTTTCTGAAAAATAAACACCAAGAGGGTGATATTTCAATTTCATATACTTCTTAAAAGTTTGAGCAATCTCGAAATTTGAAAGTATCTCATAATTATTCTTATTCAATAATAACTCCTCTTCGAATCTTTGTCATGTAATCATCAATAACATAATTAAGTTTCTTAATAAATAATATTATTTAAATTATGATTAGATTTTGTCATACTGTCACATTTAACCATATGGGGAGAAAAAGTAAAAACAAAGAACAAAAGGTAAGAATTATATTTTTAGAACAAAGAGTTTTTTTAGTGATGCAGGATCAGTTCTACTATCTTCGAATAAATGAGAAGTAATTTGCTTCTTCATAGAGTTAATCGTTTTTTCTATATTTACATCTTTTATTCTGTATTGCACAGGAGCATCTCTTCTTATTAATTCTCTCCATGCATCTAAATGGTTTTTAAGCAATTCTTGTTCTTCTAAAATCTGGGGAATTTGCTCACTCAATTCTTGTTCTTCTGCCAATTTCTGTGCCTTTATTAATAATTCATGAGCTTCTTCTGTTGCCATTTTTATTGAAGCTATCTTCGATTGTAAGATGTAAATTTCTATTAAGAGATAAGAGAGTTTTTTTTCTTCAGCAATATCTAAGAGTCGATTCAAGTACTTGTTCAATTGATCTATTATCTTTATATCTCCAGATAATTGAAACTCCGTTAATAATAAAACACATAAATTAAACAAACTAAATACTCTTATATGGAATTCAATTCCCTTGTCGTCTACTAGCTGTTCAAAAAGAACTTCTGCTTTTCCTCTTTCTCTTGGATCCGAGCTTTTCATAAGAAATGAAGCTTCAGAAAAGTGAAATCTGGGCTTAATGTCAGCGGTTGCTTGATGTTCTTCGTACAACTTTTTGAAAATTTTAAGATAAGATTCAGCTTGTAGGATATCATTTTTATCTAAGTATATCATAATAACAGAAGAAAGTATCCTAGCCTTGCTAAAAGGGCTTTTGTAAACTTCACTCAAGTCCAGACTTTTCTTGATATTTTCTAATGCTTTATCAATTTCGCCTAATCTGTAATATACATTTGCACTCATCATATAGGCAAGGCATTGTAATGTTTTATTTCCTAATTTTTTCGCTATTTGTAAACCTTCCAGTATATGATCCAATGCTTTTGCTGTTTTTCCAGTTTGAAAATATATATTACTTAAGAAAAGATTACCAAAAAAAGACCACCAATCACTCCCCTTTTCCTTCACATATGCCAAACCTTCAGAAGCTAATTTTTCTGCCTTTTCCCAATTGCCTAATAAACAATGAATCCATGATTCATTGATTTTGTTTTCTCCCAAATATATGAACTCGAAATTCAGTTCTTTTGCTAAAGTAGAAGTTTTACAACTGTATTCTAGTGCAATACTATAATCTCCTTTTGTTATATACAATAATGACATCGATTCAAAAATGTCCATCTTTACAGGAAGGATTTTGATGTCTGCAAGTATTTTCAATGCATAATTTCCATATTCTATACCTTTGTCAGCTTGACCTAACCAAAAGCAATTAATACATAGTTCTCTAAGAGCTTTACACACTTCTTCTTTTTCTTCAATGCTTTCAAATAATTTCAAACTCTGTTCAAGGTAGTTTAATGATTTTTCATACTCTTCATTTTTCCACAAAAATCCACTTTCCAGGTAAAATAAATAGCCAGTTAATTTTTTATAATCATAAGAATCAGTTTCTATTTCTTCATCAATTATTTTTTTAGCAATCTCAATTGTCTTATGATATTTATCAAAATCCTCAAGTTCAAGTAAAATTTCAGATTTTATCAATAAGATTTCTGCAATTTGACTTTTATTTTCAGACTTTTCAATTCGTTCTAGAAGGTTCTTGCACAATTCTAGTGATTCATTAAGTTGTTCTGTAATTGCTAAAATAACTATTTTAAGTTTTTCAGCTTCAAACCTCAAGTTATCATCTAATAATTCTTGTTTCAGAAATAGCCTTATTGAATCCAAAGCTTCTTTATACTTTCCAAGATTTTTCTTCTTTTTAATTTCCTCGAGGCTGATAGTCATAAATTAGTCACTAACTTTCAAACAAATAACGTTTCACTTTACTAATATTAAACTTTCGTAAAAACTGCTTTTTTAACTGCTTACTAACAGATCTATCAGTTTAACTTAACTACAATCCTTCAAAGTATAATCTACTTGACCCTCTATAAACGCTAAAAATGTTCAAAAAGCTTATTATAAAGATAAGAGAGAGTTGTTACTAATGACCTTAATCAATGAGAAAGTTGTAATGGATTTCTATCTGAAACTAATTGATAAGGATGAAATTAAATTCTTAGTTGGAAAGGAAAAAGAAAAAGAAGAAGTCAAAGAGAAAATCACTCTTTTAAAGAAGAGCGAAGAAATTCATGATAAAATACAAAGTGCAAAAGAGTTATGGAAAGTGCTATTCGAGGTTTCAATGGAATATATTGATCCCGATAAACAAGGATATGATGACCTTTTCAAATACTTTGATGAGTTTGTTAAATTTGAAGAACTCATTTTTGCTTCAGATTCCTTCTATAGAGATCATACTCTCCACTCTCTATGGGTTTATTTTCTAGGTGAATATCTACATAAGAAACCTGAATTCAGTTTTCTTTTCCAAAATCTTAACAGACATTTAAAAGTTTCAGCATTCATAAATGAATATTATAAGGATTTAGAGGTACCAAACATCTTTGGAGAACTTAATTTTCTCCTTTCAAGAGTTGCTGAAGTTTTAGAGTATGAAGACTCTGTAAGATGTGTAACAGCTTTAACTCATGACTTAGGTTATCCCCTGAAGAAAATTTCCAAAATAAATAAATCAATTAGAAATGTTCTTCCTTTTTTCTCAATCTCGAAATTTGGAGAATTTGATTTTCAATTTGAGAATGTTCAACAATTTTATATCGAAAATCTTCTAGAGATTCTTTCACTAAATATTAGCTTTGTTATTGAAATCAGTGATTTTACTTTTGAAGAAAGACAAATTGTTCAGGAAATGATAGATAAGATAAATAAAATTTCAACCTATTTGTTCAATCTTCAAGAGCCTAGCGAAGAAGAGTTTCTGGAACTGAGATTGCTTCTGGGCCAAGCTACTGATAAGCAAGCAGATATTTTAAGAAGAATCTATACAATCAAAGGAGCTATGCAAAAGGATATGTCAGCAATTCTAAGATACTCTGATGATTTTGAGCATTATACTCATGGGATTATGAGTGCATATCTTTTGATGAAGACACTTAAAGCTTTTTCAAATCTCCCAATTATTTATAGTAATCCTGATAATATCGAACTAGATGGTTTGAATATAGCGGCTGTTAATTCGAAAATGATTATCCTCAAAGCAATGACTGACCATACTAGTCAAGGTTTTCAGATAAGAGACTTTACAAAAAATTCTGAGGTTTTAATTTTATTTGATGAAATAGAGGAATTTTCCAGAATATCTAGAGCTAATCAATATAGACAATATGTTAATGAATTCTGTAAAACTGATCTGAGCGTTGAAGATGGTGTCTTAAACATTGATTTCATTTTTGATGATGAAAACGTAGCAGATTTAGATCCTGAAATAACCTTCAGAGATAAATGTAAGAGGTTTACCACAGTTTTTGATATCAAAAATCTTGCAGACCATATAAAAATAAGATTTAGAAGCATAGGTAGATTACCTCAAAATAAAAACACTTACGAATTATTTATAGAAAGAGATAATGTAAGAATTTCAATAAATGGTGAAGAAAAAGAACTGGCAGAATACTTGAAAACAAAAGAGATTTAAAGTAATATAATGAATATCATAGGGAAAATACAATATTTATCATCTAAGCTCAAGAAAAAAGAAAAGAGAGGTTGAAACTATGGAGAAACAAACAAGTTTTGATAATATCGAGGATATATATCGAATTATTTTCGATAAGTTAAACGATAGTATAGTTGTATTTCCATTAGATGAAAATAATGAGATATTGAATTTTATTTATTCGAATCCAGCATCAACAAAATGGACTGGATTTACAAAAGAAGAAATTCTAAACAGTAATCCTAAGCATTTTTTTGCTCCTCACCGTATAGATGATGTAAGAAAGAACATTGATACTATAATTAAGGAAGGATTTCTTACTCATGAAATGGAAATAACTCTCAGTGATGGTACATTCTTGCCTGTTGAACTTAGCTCCAGTCTTATAACAGTAGGAGATGAAAGGTTCATACTAACTAGTGGGAGAGAAATTTCTGAAAGAGTTGAAGCACGTAAAGAGAAAGGAGAAAGAATGAAAGAAAAAACTCTACTTTTGGATATTCTTACTCACGACCTTCGTAATTATATTTCTGTTTTGTGGGGTTGTATTTCACAAACTCTTGATGAAGAAGATGTAACAATTGAAGAGATCAAAGCTTCTGTTTTAAGAGCAAAAGCTTCTCTAGCAAAAACAGATGCACTTCTAGATGATATCTCAGTTCTGATGAAAAAAGATATTGAATTTATTTATGAGCTAAGACCAGTTAATATTCTCAATAATATCCAAAAATGTCTATCAAATCTAGAGGATATGTATCCATTAAAGGATATACAAATCGATACAAATAAGGTTAATCCTAAGCAAAATGTTCTAGCTGATATGTTGTTTGAACAACTCATTTTCAATATCCTTTCAAATTCTGTAAAAAACACTCCAAGTCCAGCTGTTAGAATCGATATAAGTACAGAAGAAAAACAAGATGGAATGATCATCATTTCCATTGCTGATTTTGGAAAAGGCATTACTCAAGATAAAAGAAGAAAAATCTTTGAAAGATATGGTGAATTCCGCAAAAAAGGTTCAGGTTCAGGTCTAGGTTTGTTCATTATCCAAACTTTAATTGAAAGATACAAAGGACAAGTATGGATTGAAAATACAATCAAAGGAGATTACACTAAGGGAACAACTTTCAAAATTGAACTAAGGAAAACTGAAACTGAAATGTTTGAATTTGCCTGATTTCAGTTTCTTAGTTTTTATTTCGTAGACTCAGGTTCATCTTTGTAGAGTTTCTGATAAGTAGCAGAGATTTTTCCTTCTTTTCGCAATTGAGCAATATATTCTTGTTCTTTTTGTAAATGAATAGCATTTAGTTTCTTTTTCTTCTCAAACCAATCAGGACCATCTAGCCTATACCACTTTAGAGCTAAAGCACTAAGAATTAAAGAGATAGCTGGAATCAAAGTGAATCCTAGAACTATACCAAATTGAGTCTGAGAGGTTTGAGTTGCAATTTCATTATCAAATCCAAATGCGCTAATGATTGCAAGAAAGACAGCGTTAGCGATCGAAATTGCAGGTTTAGTTACTAAAGCATTCATTCCAGCGTAAGTAGTTTCTCTTCTCTTTCCTGTAAGAAGCTCGTCATTATCAATAACATCTCCCATCAATGGTCCATTAATAAGGGCAACAGGAGCAAAGCCCATTCCTAGAATAGCTAGTACTATCAAAGAAGGGATAGTGAATTTTCCAACAGCTAACAATAAAAGAAATACAACACTTGAAGAAATTAATCCAACAATATACACTTTCTTTAACCCATATTTCTTCACATAATGGTTTGCTAAAACTGAAAAACCAAAGACCATTACAAATACCAACACAAGGGGTAGAGAAGCCATTAATCCCGAAAAACCAAGAACATAAGGAACGAAATAATAGATTGCTCCAGTTAAGGTTGTGTAAGCTAGTATGTAAAAGAAGTTACTAACCTCAAAAACAAGAAACTCCCTATTCTTAACTGTTTCAACTATTGATTTAATGAAACCTAAAGGTTCTTCAGTTCTTGCATATTCATTCTCTACTAAAAAGAAACTAGCTACAAACATTATTGTTCCAGCGACTATCCCCACTATTATCATCGCAGGTCTGAAGAAAGGATGAATTACACCTGGTTCACTGTCAAGTAAGATAAGTGGTATAACCATTGCTACAATCAAACCTAAAGCTCCAAGATATATTGAATAAACAGACAAATTCGATCTACCTTGTTGAGTTAAAGTCATTTCTGCTGGGAGAGTGTATGTGATTAAACCAATCATAGTATAGAGAGAATCGACTAAAAACAAAACAAAGAGCATATTCCAAAATAATACCATTTGAGGAGCATTAGAAATAGAAGACCAGTCAGGAATGTTCCAGAATATAGCAGCATGTGAAGTACCAGAGAAAGGATACCAACAGAAAATGAACGTTAGAACATATATTGGTGCTCCATATCGTAAATAGGGGATTCTTCGACCGATTTTAGTATTTGTGCGTTCTTGGAGAATACCAAATAATGGATCATTTATTGCATTCCAAATAGCAAATACTAACCAAACTATTGCAACAAGTTCTGCACTAAGACCTAATTTCACGTTATAGAAGAGAGTTAGAGCGCCACTTATTGCTAATCCACTTAACATTCCATTTGCAGAATTAGTAAATCCATAAGCAAATTTTGATTTTAGGGGTAATCGTTCATCAATAAATTTTGTTTCAGATTTATCATTCGGTTCCATTAGAAAAAATGACTCCTTATTCTAAGTAAGTCGGTTAATAACTCTCAAAGAAATAAGTTAATCTTAAGTCTTTTTCCACTTTTGAAGAATCTAACTGTTTCTAAGAGTAAGTTCCTTTGATTTCTTCTTCATAAAATATCTCTTAACAAGCAGAACAGCTGCTATAGCAAGTAAGTAACTAACAACCCAAACTGAAACATATGTTTTCTCTGAAATTAAGAGTAATGGATTATCAATTTCCTGATAAACTATAGGTTCGTCAGTTGTAACTGAAGTTACACCTAATGCCCAGAGTTGCTGAAATCTCGAAGCCATATTCACTGTCCAGACATTTATGGACACATTATTGTTATAATAATCTCTTAAGACACTATTAGGTTTCTCATGAGCAGAATTAATCATGTCATATCCTGTAGCTTGAAACTCTTCAGCATTAATATTGTCTGAAAAATCCAGAGAAAGTGCAGTAATCATATCTGGTGCTTGAGCTAATACTAAATCTAACCAATCTCTCTCATATGATGTGACCCATATGTGAGAATCATAATCAGCTGCAATTAAAACAGCAAGAGAGATATTAAAGTATTGATCGTAAAAGGGATGTGATTCAGGAGGAGATTTAAAGTCTACATCTACTAGAAGATTAGCAGATTTGGAATAAATCAAAGCTTCTTCTAAAGTTGGTATTGATGCATTCTGATAGATGGTAAATAGATTTGTTGGAACTTTATCTTTTGAAATCAAACCATATGGATCTTCTTCCAAAAACCATTCACCCGCATTGAGCTTTTTCAAATCAGTTATATTGAATGAACTAGAAGAATCCTCTGCTCTTAAAGGAAAAGTTTCTGAAACATTAGTAGTTCTCTGTAATGTCCCATCATGCATTAGGAAAGGTATTCCATCATTACTGATCTGAACATCGATTTCCCAGCCATCAGCACCAATCTGGTTGACATACATAGCTGCTGCAATTGTGTTTTCAGGAGCATATCTTGCCCCACCTCGGTGTGCAATTAAAAGAGGTTTAGGAGGCAATTCCGCCCTTATTACATATACAGGCTGAAATACTAAAGGCATTATCAGTAACCACGAAAAAAATAGAAATGTTCCCACAAGTGGAAGGATTCTTTTTGTTTGCGAAATAAATGACTTCTTTGCTGGTTTCTTAAATAAAGCTAGAACTTCATCTGTGAAAGCATATAATAACAAAAGCGAAGCAATGATGAGAACAATTGAAATGAAAGGTAAATAGTATTCCAGTACATAGAAAAGAATCACTGCATTTTCTTCAAGAACTACGATTAACCCTACTAATAACCCTATTATAAAAATAAGCAAGAAAATACTTAGTATTTTGTTAACAAGTGATGGTCTAATTTCGTATTCTCTTCTAATTTGAATTGCATATTTGACAATAAAGAATCCAGCATAGACCAAGGGGATTAGAAAGATAAGCATCAAGAGAAGAACATAGTTTGTATATACACCAAACAAATCCCCGATAAAATCGTTGAATTCCACATGCATTGGTCTTAAAAACATGAAGAGTGCTTCTAGAAAAAGAGCACTTATAAAAAGTAAAGAGAAGAATAAAATCCATTTCTTACCATGTAAATGATCTTCCATTATTAACAAATATTCCTTCTATCAAACATATATAAAAGTGACTGAATCCCCTATTTGCTCATCAAA
>JAGLXK010000503.1 GCA_023132955.1 Candidatus Heimdallarchaeota archaeon | reverse complement strand
AGAATACCTTTACCATATGCACCCCGAGTTCTTGAATTGTTTCAAAATCCTCAAAATCTTGGAAGAATGGAAGATGCGACCGTTTATGCTGCAGCTGGAAGTCCAGCTTGTGGAGATATGATAGCTTTCTATCTAAAACTAGATGAACCAAAAGCCATTATTACTAAATCAAGTTTTGAAAGCTATGGATGCGCATCAAACATTGCAGCAGCTAGTCAGCTTACAATTATGATCGAAAACAAATCTCTTGAAGCAGCATGGAAAATTACTTGGGCTGATGTATCTGAAGCTTTAGGTGGTTTACCTTCAGTTAAAACACATTGTGGTTCTTTAGCAGTAGGAGCTTTAAGAAGAGCAATCAGAACTTATTATAAAGAGAAGGAAATAAAACTACCTTCTTGGTTACCTGAAGAATTAAGCAAAGATGAAAAACATGCTTTAGAGGAAGAAGCGTTAGCAGAAAAGTTAGCTAAAAAATACAAACTTCTTAAAAAAAGTGACTAATTTAAGAACCAAAGTACAGACTTCTACAGCAAAAGTTTTATATTTCGGAAAACCAATTTTCAACATGGCTGGATATAGAATAATTTCTCTGTTTCAAGCAATTGCTTCTTTGTTTTTAGCTCTTTCAGTTTTTGATTATGGAGGCTTAATAGGGCTTAATTCAGCACTAAATCTTATACTAGGTACTTGGTGGGGTCCGTACACTTTTTGGGCATATCTGATAGTTCTAATAGCAATTCTTCAACTTGTTAAGGCATTTATTGTAAGAGAAAGAGATTAAGAATTTGTGAAGTAAATAAAACAAAAGATTTACTCCAGTTTTATTTCTTATTTTATTAAATAGATGAGAGTAGTTCTGGTATGGAAAGCACAATTGATCCTGCAACAATAACAATTACTCCTAAAATCTGGGGAAGCGTTATTTTTTCTTTTAGAAATATACTTCCAAGAATCATAACTATTAATGGAGAAATTGAAGATATAGGCGTTGTAATCCCTGCTGATTGTAAGAGTTGAACAGCTGTAAAGAAGACAACCCCTCCACCAATCCATGATACGGCACCACCAGCCATCAAAATTAAAGTTTCTTTTCTAGGTGCGAAAACTTTAGATCTAAATTTCTCTTTATTGATAAAGAATCTTGTTAAAGCATAAATTGCGACCAGTACTACCATTAATCCATTTCTTAGAGCCATCAAAGGTACAACTTCAATTGTTTGATCTTCAAGAATCAATCTATTGAAAACAATAGCTATTCCCCAAAAAACAGCTGCAGTAATTGAAAGTGATATCCCCATAGGAAGTGCTTTCTTTTTTTGCTCAAACTCATCAGTTTCCATTGAATCTTTAGACGCTTTCAAATTGTTCATGTCATTTTTTCGTGAAAAGTAGGAAATAAGAATTACACCAGAAGATATGAGGAGAGTACCTCCAATTATGAACCAAGTTATATCTTCGATTTTAGCTATAAGAAGAGTAAGGGTTGTAAAGATGGGATAGATCGAAGTTACTGGTTGAGCTATTGATACATCTATTTTTTTAAGAGCACTGAGTGAAAGAAAATCACCTAAAGTTAAGCAGATAACTCCAAGAAATAGCCAGAGGAGATTAAAACCAGACATTAGTTTTGAATAAGAATATATGCCATCAATTATAAAACCTATAATTAGCAGAACAGGAATAGCAAATAGTCCCTTTATGTAAGTAGCAGCAAGTGGGTCAACATTTTTTACACCTACTTTGAAAATAACCATAGATGTTCCCCAAGAAAAAGCTGCTACAAGTGACAATGCAACTCCTACCGCAAAGCTAGCCATTAAATTTAGAAATCTTAGTTTATTCAAAAACTTTTGTTTAATGTTCCTACATCCTTAATAGAACAATATATTTTTATTGTGTTTCTCTCCCTATAGATTGATAGTCATGAGTAGAAATATACCCATTAAAGTAGAGAGAAAAGAGGAAGTTCCCAGCTTTTATGCTGAAAGTATACAGATGGTTCATTCAATATCTGGTTTTAAAATGATCATTTTCAAAGATCAAGCTGAATATGCAACAGAACCAAGCATAGGCCCAAGTGCTCTAATTCCTCGTGCAATAATCAAAGAAATAGTAGCTGAAGTCAGTTTTTCTCCACACCAACTAAAAATCCTTCTGAAAGTTGTTGAAGAGCAGATAAAAGCATATGAATCAAGGTTTGGAGAAATAGCTCTACCTGAGCAAACCAAAAAGCAAGATAATACCACTGCAACATTCATTTAAAATACAAAAGAAATATCATTCTTCTTCATTTTCAATAGTATCTATAGTTGCGAGTAACTCATCTAAGCTGAAAGGTTTTCTAAGAAAATAAGGAATTCCTAGATCTTCAACTTGCTCTCTTGAAATCGTGTCATCAGCAGTAGCAATAATTATCTGATTTTTTAGAATTGGTGAAATCTCTATCAGTCTTTTTGCAACTTCCAACCCAGTTTTTTCAGGAATTCTGTTGTCTATAAGAAAAACAATATCTTCTACTCTCTCTTTCAGTTCTTCTATTTTTTCTAAAGCCACTCTCCCACTGGAAACAATATCTTCTATCTCAATACCCTCTCTCTCAAACAACAGTCTGTACAGATGACTGATATCTTTCTCATCCTCGATAATATAAATTTTTTTCATAGGACTTCACTTTCGACTAGAGAATATGAAGAAGACTATTAAATATTTCGAAATCTAAAAAAATCTAGTAACTCCGATAATAATCAAAAATTATTTAAGAGATGGAATAGAACTTACTACTATGAAAAAGAATCTTTCCATAGGATTATCTTTTCTTGCAATAGTATTGTTTATGTCAGCATCTTTAGTGAATGCTGAAAAATTTGATTGGTATTTTAATGTTCTAGTTGGAGATACAGGTCACAGATCCTTTACGGTAAGTAAAGATAATTTGTTTCTTCAGATGACAATAGAAGTTTATGAAGGAGGTCCAATAAATATCTTTATTCTTGATAACAATACCTTTACTGCTTGGAATTTCGGAAACGGAGAGGTTGTTTCAGCTTATCTTGGTGGAACGAATATTTCAGAAGGTTCTAAAATCACTATCGAGGGAAATTTGGGGACTGCAAATGTAATGCACACTGATTATACAACAATAGTAATTGATGTAAATACTACTGTTGTTAATTCATCCATTACGAACTTAGGAGTTAGAGAATACATCCTAGTTGTAGACAATAGAGATGGGAATGCTAATGCTCTTGTAGATGTGTCGATCTTAACAACAGTAGATACAACAACTGTACTCACAACCTTAAGTGCCTTAGTATTTGTTGCATTTATAGCAGTTAGAAGAAGAAAGTGGAAGAAATCTCCCTTCCTGAATATTAAAACAAGGTAAAAATTCTTAAATATCCTCTTTCATCGAAGCTATAAGGTAGTAAGGTGTTATTATGGTAAAGGTTCCTCACGATGAAGCTGTAAATTTTCAGTATGATATTATAACTGTAATTCAAAACAAAGAAATAACAAAAGAAACTTTGAAAGAATTTTCAACCAAAGTAAAAGAGCACATAATAAAAGAGTGCGTAGGAGACAGTCTAGCAATTACTGGAATGAAAGGTATGTTAAAGGTTCATTGGCATGCAGATGAGCCAGAAGAAGTTTTAGAAGTCCTTAAGCAACATGGAAAGATTTTGTCTCACGATGTTGAAGACATGAAAGAACAATATGAGATTTATAAGGCGAAGCAGAAGCAAAATGAATGACAATATTCCAGATTCTCATCTGCATCTCTATTTCTCTTCATGTAAAGGGTGTGGGGCATGTTGTTTTGACTGTGGTTTCCTAAATAAGCACTCTGGATGTCAAAATGAGGAGTATAGATTAAACTCTAGGTGCACCTCTTTTCCAATTCTGTATGGTAATCCGGAAAAAATGGGTCATAATAATCTCTGGGGAAATTTGGTACCTTTAACCCGACCAAAAGAGAAACAATGGTTTCTACTAGAATTTGATCAATGTCTACTACTTCAGAGTGAAAAATTCTTTCATCAACTTAGATGGATAATAGAGGACATCAACAATGGAAGAGAAATATCCGTATTTGTAGTTGGTTCTAATCAAGAAATATTAACCATCACCTATCAATGATTTTCAAGATATTACTTGGGAAAAGTTCAAAATAGACAATTCTAATAAGATATTAATGGTTAAGAGAACACGTCTAGCTAGACGCCTTGCAGTGTACATTTCTCTAATTCTATTTGTTATGACGCTATTGATAAATGGAACAATCATACTGTTAATGGAACTAAGGTTACAAAGCATATCCAAGGAAGCTTCAGAGGAATATTTAGAGGTAAAAATACAGAGCATGGATATTTCAACATATCAATTTGTTCAATCTTTTGACCAGCTTGTGGGAAATATGAAAACCGAATTAAATAACACTGCTTTGACTATTGTCAATCAATTTTTTTCAGAAGAAGCAAGTACTCTTTATCAACATGATTTTCTAAATTTTAACAGTACAGACGAGTATGCTTACATTGATGGTATAATAGATATGAAAGTTGATAGAGAGAATAACCTGGGATATTATGATCATGATAAAAATGGAATTAATGATCTTGAAACAACAGGTTGTTGTGTTTTTGGTGATATAGAGACTCGTCTAAATATATCAGGTGAGTTTTATTTACAGATTAATGCAACATTTGAGGGCGAACTTTCTAACCAGAGCAGTGTCTTTATTTATGCCCATAAGAATAACGAAGTTTTTATGATTAATATAACAGAATATTATCAAACAAATTATTCCAACTCTTTCAGCAATCTATTCTTAGAACAATGGAATCTAGGTCTCTACACCTTTCCAACAGGTTTGGATGAAGAACTCTCACAACTTGAACCAGACTATTTGGATACATTCTTTCTAGTAAAAGAGCATTATACAAATAACAATTGTTCTATAGTTTCTTCTGGTTCAAAATCAAGAATAGAAGGTTGTATTAATGGCTCATTATCTGGGCAATTTACTGGATTGATAAAAGGGAAATATAATGGTACAGCTTCTGGATATATTGATACTAGACTTAAGGAACTGTATGATTTTATGATTCCTTTATTGAACCCGATGTTACAATGGGTCTATTTCGCTACTCCAAATTATATCTTGATTTTTCCCTGGTTTCCTGATTATGGTAGCTCTTTTTCAATAGGACTTTCAGCAGATTTTGATTGGAAGCGGAGACCTTGGTACAATGAGTTGCTTCAAGCTGAAGAGGAATCAACAAATAAAGGAATGGAAAGTCATTTTTCAGATTTAGGTGTTGATTATGTGCACCAAAATATTTTCATATCTTTAGGACAAGCAGTTTATAATGATACGAATGATTTTCAAGGATTTTGGGTTCTAGATTTGAACCTTGATTACCTGATGAACACACTTGAGCTAGACATCACAGAAAATGATTATTCCCTGATTATAAATTCAGATAAAGAGATATTATTGTCTCCTCATTATGCTGCAAATGTTTCACGAAAACCTAAAGAAGACTTTCCAACTGAAAATATGGCTGATTATGAAAATCCTGAACTTCAATTTTGTGTCAATGCTGTACTTAATTTTCAATCAGGCTATAGAATTGTGACTCATAATGATACAGTCTATATAGTATTGTATCACCCTATCTTCTCTATTCCTTGGTTTATGCTTCACTTTTCTCCATTAGATTTAGTGATGGAAGATTTCGATCCAATATTAGCAACACTTAGAAATAATCTGAGATATTTAGAGATAATTTTAATAATTGCTTCAATTTCTATTATAGCAATTATAGGCGCTGTTGCATTATACATAGCCTTTAATTTTTCAAATTATGCAGTTACACTTCTTAAAGGAATAAAAGCAATATCAGAAGGAGACTTTAGTGTTAGCTTCGTTCTATCTAAAAGGTTGACGAAAGAAGTAAGCGAGGTCTATTTTGCATTTGAGGATATGGCTCTTAAACTAGATGAATCAATAAGAAAAGAAAAAGAATCAATACATTTAGCGGAGCTTGCTATGGATCTCTTTACACATGATTTAAGTAACTATCACCAAGCTATCCTTGGTTACTTAGAACTAGCAAAAATGCAAAACGGTGATTTTGAAGAATCTACAAAGCTTATAGAACAGTCCATACGTATACTTAAAAGAGCCAATACAGTTAAAGACAGAATTCGAAAACTGAGCAGTTTAGAAAAAACAGCCGAACCTTTTGTGAAAAGAAAATTAGAAACATATATTAACAAAGCTATAACTACTCTTGAACAAGCTTATCCTAATCACAATATTAGTTTGAAAAAGAATTTTGACACTGAAATAAGAATTTCTGCAAACAAGTTCCTTGAAGATGTATTCACAAATATTTTTGAAAATTCAATACAATCTGCGAAAAATAGTAAAATAAGCTTTATTGTTTCAGCTTCAAGAATTAAAGATCAACAAAAGGATTTCTGGGAAATTGTTATTGAAGATAATGGAAAGGGTATTTCTGATGAAAGAAAACAACAGATTCTTGATAGCTTCCAGTCAGGACAAAGAATAAGGGGATTGGGCATGATGTTCATCTATAGGATTGTTAAAGCGTATGAAGGTTCTATAAGAATAGAAGATAGAATCGAGGGAGATTATACACAAGGAGCGAAAATAATCTTTAGTATTCGAGATTACGAGTAATTTTCATTCACTCATTTTGTTTCTCTTTTTCCCCTTTTCTTTTGTTATAATTACGAACATCATCTCTTAAATTTAAAAATAATGGATAAACAACAAGAACAATAACAACTAGAGTAAGAACAAGGCTAAAAATTACCCAAGGTGTTTCAAGGATCCTCTTTCCCTGCCATAGGTCTCTTATACCTAAAGCTGCAGCAACTGCCCATAGAATAGCTATAGATGAGAGGAGAAGATATTTACCTAACTTAGCTAGCTTTTTCTCAGTTTCATTTGCTTGGATATCTTTTGCTTGTATTCCTTCAGTCTCAGACATAAATTGGGAAAATCTTATGGTTTCTTAACTTTTTGGATGAATGATGAAAATCATCAGTTTCAAGTTGATAACAAACTAATTCATAAGTAAATCTTTAAAAATTATTTTGAAAAGAAAAAATCGAAGGTGTTACACCATGAGCTACGAAATAAATGAAGAATTCTTAAAAAAATTAGTAACAACACCAAGAGCAACTGGTTATGAATTTCCCGCTCAGGTTGTTGTGAAAACATATCTAGAAAATGAAGTAGATAAAGTTAAAGTAGATAATGTGGGCAATATTTATGCAATAATTAACCCTGACAGTCCTTTCAAAATTATGCTAGCAGGTCACATTGATCAGATTGGTTTTCAAATCTCTCACATAGATGATAATGGTTATCTCTGGTTTCATCCCTTAGGTGGATTTGATACTACTACTCTTCCAGGGAAAAGAGTAAGAGTCATATCAAATAAAGGTGAATTTCTAGGAGTAATTGGGAAAAAAGCTGTTCATTTAATGAAAGCTGAGGAAAGGAAAAAAGCTCCTGAAATGGAGAAACTTTTCATAGATTTGGGATGCAAAGATAAAGAAGAAGCTCTTAAGAAGGTGGATGTAGGTGATTTCGCGGTTTTTGATTATGGTTATCAGAGATTAGGCGATAACAATTACGCAGTTGCTTCTGGTTTTGATGATGCCATAGGATCATTTATTGTTGCAGAGATTATGAAAGAGTTATCTAAAGATAAAAGCTTCTTTGCTGGGGTATATGGCGTATCTACTGTTCAAGAAGAGATAGGTCTTAGAGGAGCACATATAGCTGCAGAGAAAATCAAACCAGATATTGGACTTGCGTTTGATGTTGGTTTTGCTGCTGATGCTCCAGAAATGGAGAAAAAGCAACTTGGAGATACAAAATTAGGTGGGGGACCAATAATTTCTATCGGACCAAATTTCAATCCTGTTGTTGTAAAGAAAATATTTGAACTTGCAGATAAGGATGAAATACCATATCAGAAGCATGCTGCTCCAAGAGGAACAGGAACTGATGCTAATGCTATTCAACTATCAGGTGCAGCTACAGCTTTGCTAGCAATTCCTAACAGATATATGCATACAGCTTCTGAAATTATTAGTCTTGATGATGTGAAAAACATTATTCAGCTTGTAGTTACTTTTATAAAATCGATAAAAGAAGGAGACAGTTTCTTACCTCTTTAATCTCCTCTTTTTCTACTCTATCAACATAGTATAATCAAAATTCTTAACTGAGTGCGTAAGTGA
>JAGLXK010000502.1 GCA_023132955.1 Candidatus Heimdallarchaeota archaeon | reverse complement strand
TATTCCAATCTAGATAGATAGTAGTGAGTTCAGTAGGGTTAGGGACAATAAAGGCTAGATCAGGAGAAGCAGGAGAACCAGCAAATTGTTTATAGAAAATATCCTGATCTGTTCCGCTCCCAGCATAATCAGATCCATCTAACCACGCTATATGCACGTTCCCTGCAGCATCCACAGTAAGAGATTGATGACCAGAATAATCTGTACTTTCTGTGGAAACAACTTCCGTCGTAGTCCATAAGAAGGCAGAAACTTCCCAACGTTTGCAGAAAATATCTGCATCTGTTCCAGCCCCAGCATAATCAGTAAAATCATGCCACGCTATATGCACATTCCCTGCAGCATCCACAGCAAGAGAAGGACTATTAGAATCAATTGTACTTCCTGTGGAGACGACTTCGGTAGTTGTCCATAAGAAGGCAGAAACTTCCCAACGTTTGTAGAAAATATCATCATCTATTCCACTTCCTGCATAATCAGATCTATCTGTCCATGTTATATGCACATTCCCTGCAGAATCGATAGCTGGAGAGGGTTGTCCAGAAAGACCTGTACTTTCAGTGGAAACGACTTCTGCAGTTGTCCATGAGAAGGTAGAGGCGTCCCAGTATTTGTAGAAAATATCCCCATCTGTTCCACTCCCAGCATAATCAGTAAAATCAAGGCACGCTATATGCACATTTCCTGCAGCATCCACAGCAAGCGAAGGTTGGTAAGAAGTACTTGTACTTTCTGTGAAAACAACTTCAGTAGTGGTCCAAGCGGAGGTAGAAGCGTCCCATCGTTTGTAGAATATATCTATGTCTGTACCTGAACCTGCATAATCAGTTGAATCTTCCCACGCTATATGCACATTTCCTGCAGCATCCACAACAAGAGAAGGGTTCTCAGAATTTCCTGTACTTACTGTGAAAACAACTTCTGTAGTTGTCCAAGCGGAGGAGGAAGAATCCCATCGACTATAGAAAATGTCCCAATCTGTTCCGGCACCAGCATAATCAGTTGAATCTTGCCAGGCTATATGCACATTCCCTGCAGCATCCACAGCAAGCGAAGGTTGGTAAGAATCACCTGAACTTTCAGTGGAAACGACTTCTGCAGTTGTCCATGAGAAGGTAGATACGTCCCAGTATTTGTAGAAAATGTCCCAATCAGTTCCACTCCCAGAATAATCAGTTTGATCATACCACGCTATGTGGACATTCCCTGCAGCATCCACAGCAAGAGAAGGTTTAGAAGAATGACCTGTACTTTCTGTAGATACTACTTCTGTGATGGACCATTTCCAAGTAAATCTATCAAAGGAATCTATAGTGTATTGATCATATTCTCCCTCTACTAGAGCTTTTGTGCTAATTATTTTAAGAGTTGAAGTACTTATTAAAAAACCAATTATTAGCAAACTTAAGATTATAGATAGTTTCATTTTTTTCTTTTTCATAATATCAACTTTTTTTTAATTATCAATTTAATTAAGTTTTAATGTATTTTTCGAATTGGTAATAATAGCTGTTTAAAATAAAAACGT
>JAGLXK010000501.1 GCA_023132955.1 Candidatus Heimdallarchaeota archaeon | reverse complement strand
TCCAGCTTTTGTTATATGATCAACGAAGTAAATATCTGTTACCTCTCTTAATCCCCAAGCAATTGGGAGTAAACTCACGCAAGTTAAGCTGATTAAAATATAACCTATGATTTGATTTCGAGCTGATAGAAACCATACTAATTGATCAGCAAGGTTAATAAAACCCATGAGCAGAAACATAACTGAACCAAAAATAACATAATTTGAGTACCGTTTTATAGGTGTTTTCTCTTTTAGAGCCATCTTCAAAACCTTTTAGTTTCATCCCAATTTAAAGTTGATTAAGTTGATAGTTATTCAAAATTTGAAATTCTTATAAATCATTCTATTAACAATGATTGTTTTAATAAAAGTAAGATTTACTAAAAAATCTTTTAAAAATTCGTTTTGGGGTTCTTCATTTTATAAGTTTGTTCATAAAACATTCCTTTTCCTTTAGAAGGATAAGAAGTCTTAAAACGGCTTTTATCAAGAAATATTGTAATTTGACATGGGGTTCATATGAAATTCGTTGAAAAATATTCTAACTTCCTTAAGAAATACAAATTATTTATTATTATTGCTTGGGTTATGATTATTGGCTTCAGTGTTTGGCTAGCTCCAAAATTTATTTCTGAGACTAGTTCTGATTTTAATATCCCAGAAGACACTCCATCCTTCATAGCAAATACTATTCTCAAAGGATCTCAATGATATTGAATAGAGATTTTTCTTTCTTTTTCTTCTTTTTCAACTCATAATCTAGACTTCAATAAATAGTAAGTAAAGTGATCGTGAAATTTTGAAGAAATATTCCTTCTAATATAAAATAGTCATTGAACTCAAGTAATACTTCAAGAAAATTTATTAGTCATTAAAACTTACATTACCATAACATTCTTGGTAAAGAAAGTCATATTTCTCTATTGGTGGCGATTGATTATGTTTGGAGTATATCTTGATGGATTGAGACAAGCGGAGGATTTGCTTGAGAAAGGGGATCATATTGAAGCAATGAATCAGCTTAATTTGTTGGAAAAAGGTGTTGAACTAAATGATATTGAAAAACTAGCTGCTATGTTGCTAAATTGTCAGATTATGATTAAGGTAGGAGATTATGAAAAAAGTTTTCTTCTTGCTAAAACAGCCTTTAGAAAAAGTATGGCAATTTCTCATCCACTTCTTGTTATTGATTCGACTATCACATTCTTAGATGCAATTAATGGGTTAGGAATGCTTTATGATGCTTCAAATAAAGAACAAAAAGAATTTATTCAATTGATTAATCAAAGTGAAGATATTCTAAAAACCATTACAGATCTCAGTAAGAAGGATAAGAGTATTAGGACTGAACACTTAGGAAGAATAAAAGGAATTATTGAATATTCCAAAATTAAAACAGTTCCAGTGAAAAAAGACAAAGCAAAAGCTAAGATTGCAAGTTTACCAATTGAGAAGGTAAAAGGAGTTGGGCAAAAAGCTGCAGAACTTAGGAAAGCAGGTTTCAAGGATGCGAGTCAACTGGCTCTTGCAAAAATTGAAGAACTTACACCAATAAAAGGTATAGGACCAGCTTCAGCAAAAAAACTCATTGAAAGTGCGAAAGAACTTCTCAATCAATAAAAAGTTTCTCTCTTTTTTAACTTCTATCAAGATTTGGTAGAGTCAGCAAAAAAAAGATATACTAATACATATAATCAACTTTAGAAGTTAGGTAATTGGGATGAAAAAAGAGAAAAGTGAAGTTTTTATTGTTCCTCATACACACTGGGATCGTGAATGGTATCTCCCATTTCAAAATTTCAGAGTTAAGCTAGTGAAACTAATCGATGAGTTACTCGAAACTACAAAGAAGAAAGATTATTTTTTCATGCTTGATGGTCAAACGGTAGTTTTAGAAGACTATTTTGAAATTCGTCCTGAGAAAAAAGATGAACTTCTAGCCTTAATTAGAGAAGGTAAAATTGCTCTTGGTCCATGGTATTTACTTCCTGACGAGTGGTTGATAGGGCAAGAAAGTTTCATACGTAATTTAGAAACAAGTATTGATTTAGCTAAGGAATTAAATATTCCTTTAATGCAGATTGGATATCTTCCAGACCAATTTGGACATACAAGAGCTATTCCTCAAATCCTTTCAAATCTTACTTCGTTCAAAGCAGCTGTTATCTGGAGGGGAGTTGGTCCTGAAATAATTACTGTGCCCTTCAAATGGAAAAGTGATTATCACTCTCACGATTCAATTCTTGGAGTGTACATGCCAAAAGGTTATGGTAATGCTGCAGACTTACCTGATAATGAAACTGATCTAAAAGATTCAATTGTGGACAAAATAAAACAATTAAAGCAATTTTCCCCTGTTCCTTTGTATCTTCTTATGTATGGAACTGATCATCAGTTTCCTAATCCAAATATGAATATCTTAACAAAACTTGTAGATATTGAAAACACCGAAATCAACCTCAGTTTGTTAGATAATTATGTTACAGAGTTGCAAGATTCACTTCAAAGAACAAGTTATATATTACCTGAATATTCTGGTGAATTTCGCTCATCTGTAAGAGCTCATCTCCTTCAAGATACCTATTCTATGAGGATGTGGATAAAACAATGGAACCAGAAAATAGAAGATTTACTTGTTCACTATGTGGAACCTTTAATCACTTATTTTTGGTTATTCAACAACTATGATTATCCAACATCCTATCTGAATCTAGCATGGAAATGGTTATTGAAAAACCAAACCCATGATGGCATTTGTGGTTGTTCAATAGATCAAACACATGAAGAAATGAAATCAAGGTATTATTGGGCTGAAAGCATAGGAGAATCTCAGTTAAATGAATTAAAGGAAGGACTAGATAAGCTTGAAATTGAGGAAGATGAATCAAAACTATATGTTTTTAATCCAACTAATAATTCTGACAATATATCTTTCTTTGATTTCTCTGTCCCTGCAAAACAACCAATTGTTGGATTACAGGATAGTTTAGGTAACAATTATATGATTCAAGCTTTAAATCTCTCTGAGGAAATTTTGTTTGAAAACACCTTCTCTCCTCTTGTGTTAAAGACAGGTTTCAGATTGTTACCTGGAAGAAAGATTCTAGATTATTACCTTAACGAGGTATTTATCTCTGATAACATTAATCCTGAGATATGTGATGTCACTCTTTTATGTGGAAAAGTTCCTCTTGGAGATTTCGATGTAGATGAATTTAAGAAGCAAGCAGCTGAATTAATGAAAAGTAAGAAATACAAAAAGTACCATGTTAAAGCATCCTTAGGGTCAAAACAAAACTATAGTGTTCTAGCTCCTCTCAATAGTTGGAATTTCAATGAATTTAAACTTCTAGAAAAAATGGATTATCTAGAAAATGATGCAATATTCTTATCATCGAAAAATAAGATTACAACCAAATTTTATGAGCTTAAGTTTAATTCAGATGGGACTTTTAATTACCTGGACAAAAGAACAAATACAGAATTTACTCAACTTCATAAATTTGAAGATTATGGTGATAAGGGAGATGAATATACTTTTGGAAGAATAGGTCCTGAAATTGTAAAAATAAAGAAAGTGAAAAGAAAATTAACTGTCAAAGGACCTTTATTCAGCGAAATTGAACAGGATATGACCCTAGAACTTTTCAAACATTTAAATGAGAATCGAGATAAAAGGGTAGGCAATGTTACTATTCCAGTTAAAACAGTTTTTCGATTTTACAGAGATATCCCAAGAATAGATATACAAACAACTTTGACCAATTATGCAAAAGATCATCGTTTAAGAATTTGTTTTGACTTACCTTATTCATCTTTGGAAACACTTACTTCAACACATTTTGGAGTTGTAAAACGTAAAAGTGATCCAATTAGTTATGATAGTTATGAAGAAAAACCTTCTGGTATTCAAGCTCAGAAGAGATTTATTAGAATAGAAGACAACAGTTCAGATTTAGCATTCTCACTAATGAATAAAGGATTACCAGAAGTAGAACTAGCTAATAATTCCAGAGTTGCATTAACACTTTTAAGATGTGTAGGGTTTCTTTCCAGAGCAGATTATGATGAAAGACCAATGCATGCAGGACCATTTTTAGAGACACCTGGAGCTCAAGAAATCGGTGAAAAATATACATTTGAATATGGTTTTGTTATTCATTCTAGAGAAGATCCTATGTATGAAAGTGACAATCATTCTGAATCATTCTGCTTAAAACCTAAGTCTATCTTAATTAGGAATGGGGATCTTCAAAATCGAATATCTGAATCAATTTTGCATGTTGTTAATCCATGGATTAGAATCTCTTCTATGCGGAAAAGATATGATAAGTTGTGTATTACTTTCTTCAATTTGAACTCAGAAAGTGAATCATCAACTTTTCAAGTAAATTCTAAATTCACAAAGTGTGAGCAGCTCAAAATAGATGGTAGAATCATAAAAAAAGATACAATTAAAGATAATCAGCTTGAGATGAGTTTCAAACCTTATGAGATAAAGATGTGCTTTTTCTCCTAACTATCTACAGAGATGGGATTCTGTCTATTTTTTCATTTAGGAAAGACTCCCAATCACGTTTGTTAATCTTTTTAAGAGTACTGCCAGATCTTTAGTAGTTATTTGTGTTGCTAATTCTGATTTTTTAGATATATTGTATATTTCTAATTTTGAGTTAAATAAGTTGTTTTCTAGATAGAAATTACAACTAATTCTGAGAAAAGTTTAAAATACACGATTTCTTTTAGAGCATGATGGAAGAAACTTCTGAAGTAAAATTGATTCATAAAATTGTTGATATTCTTGGAGGAGGGGCTTTAGGTGCCGTTATTATTTTAGGATATCTTTTTTTAAGTGTAGGAGTTGTTCTGTTACTGCTTTTTATAATTAAGTTATTGCATCAGTTAATCGTAGG
>JAGLXK010000500.1 GCA_023132955.1 Candidatus Heimdallarchaeota archaeon | reverse complement strand
ATATCATTTTCCTTAACTATTAGCTCTTTTCTTCTTGTTCTCGGTTGATGCTTACTATCTAATCGCAATTGTGTAGTACAATATGGTCTAATTTCATTATCTCTATGTAAGATTTCTGCCAATTCTTGATCTTGATTCGTAATAAAATTGAAAAAAGATGCTCTTATAATACTTCCAGTATAGTATGGAAACAATTCACTAGTTGGGGCTTTTAGCTTTATATTTAATTTTCCTCCAGGAAAGCTAAGTTGTTCTGTTGGCAAACCAATCTTTTTTGTAAAATCCGATGTCAAATCCTTTTTAGACATAATATCACTTCTTATTAATTTCAATCTAACTTTTGCAATGGAGTAGTATCATTTAGTTCAGGTATGTTTAATCCTCCATTTTCTTGATATAACCAATTGTTCTCTTCTAATGATACTGCCCAAATACTTGCGTAATCGCTATCAATAATTATTGTAATAGATGTAGAAGATACTTTCTCTTTTATTCTTTCTATTGCTCTTTTACTCATTGAAATGGCTTTCACTCTAAATTCTGTAAAAATATCTTTTCTATTCATCATGTCTGCTTTTGAAATAAGTTTAATCATCTCAGCTGAATTCTTACAGATTATCAAAGTGTCATTCTCTTGTTCATCAATTAGCTTAAATTCTTCTGATAAGCTTTCGAAGAACAAGTTATTGTACTCTTCTACAGCACGTTTTGTATCTTTTCTATTCCCTTCATTAGTTAGTATTTCATAGTATTTTTCAATTACAGAGCTTAATCTAATTTCATCTATTTTCTTGGTTTTTTTAAGTATAAATCTTGTTTGTTCAATCAAAATTGGATCATAAACCATTGTGCAGTATACTAAATTTTCACTTTCTGGCTTAGTTAATTCTACAATATTCACTTCTCCTTTTTCTTCGTTATACCTATTGCACCTCCCAGCAACTTGAACTATAGAATCTAAAGGTGCTAAATCTCTAAAAACAACATCAAAAGTTATATCTACACCTGCTTCAATTACTTGAGTGCAGATTAATATCCGTTTTTCCTTTCTTTCAAAGATTTTACTAAGAATCTTCTTTCGATCTTTATGTGTAACAGCTGAGGACAGAAAATATACGTTTTCACAACTAAAGTTGTCTTTGATGTAATCAAATAACAATCTTGCACTTTCTTTGGTGTTTAAAACAAACATAACAGATCTAGTATTATTATTTCTGAGAAATTCAACACTTTCTAAAGCGAACTTTGATAAGTTTATTCTTTCTGCAAAATAATTTATTGAATACCTGTTTAATTCTGAATCTTCATATTGATGTTTTATTTCCTCAATTTCAGTTGGATACTTATTCCATCCAATGTTTGAAGTAAGTGCTTTTGGATTTGTTGCACTTCCAATAATTACTGTGCAATT
>JAGLXK010000050.1 GCA_023132955.1 Candidatus Heimdallarchaeota archaeon | reverse complement strand
TGGAGTAAAATCATGAATCTGTTCTAGTAAGTACTCGGTGTATAAATTATCTAAAATATCTATTTTACCATCTAAGAAATCAATAAAAGCCTTCTCTGGATCTTCCATTTTGATAAAAGTCAAATTGCTAGACAGTTCACCTTCCAACCAGTATGGATTAGGGATTAGAAGAGTTTCATTATTATTTTTGTTTATGTAGTCCAATTTGAAGGGGCCACAAGACCTAACTAAAGCATCTGAAACATTTCCTGTAAAAGGTTGCTCATCAAAAATGCTATACCCATAACTCGATATAAATGGTTCTAGATAACTTTTATCAATAATACCATGAGAAAGGTAGCTTAAAGGATAATTAAAAATATCTTCGAAACAGAATTTAACTGTGGTTGAATCTTCAACTATTATAGATCCATTTGATGCAAACACTGTTGTTAAGAGATTATAATCTGTTGCTCCTACTTCAGGTGAAAGAAGCAACTCATAAGTGTATTTCACATCTTCTGCCAGTACAGAACTTCCATCACTAAACTTCGCTTCAGGGTTAATTTCAACAGTTACATTGAATTTCCAATCAACAATTTCAGTATAACTATAATTCGAAGCAAGGAAAGATTCCCAGTATTTTGTCTCTTGTGCTCTTCTAAATAATGAACCATAAACATTGTTTAACCATAGATGATCTTTCCCGTTATTTTCTGTAAAATAACTATATTCTTTGAAAGAAACAGGAAGAGAATAATTAAACCAACCATCACTTGAGCCATACCATTTATCAGCTCTAATTTCACTTGAATAGAAAAGATTCTCATCAAATCCTGCGACGTCAAAGCTTAGAAAAACTAGCTCTCTTGGATTATAGATTGGAATTGAGGGAAGATCTTCATAAAGAATTTCTTGCAATTCATAACTGAATAAGGTTCGTTCATTTTGGTCAAAAGTACTATAGTAATACCAAGCTTTTGTATCATATAATGGGTTTATGTACTGTGAGAAAAATATAGAGTCATATTTTTCTATATTACGATAGTCAAAAACTATCCCTGGTGGAAAATAATCTAACTCAAATGGATGTTCATATGCAAATAAATCGAATCCTCCTTCTGCATAGGTTGGGATAAAATCAAAATCAATTAGGGGATACTGACTAGTTCTGGGAAGTACATTACCCCAATGAGTAATTTCATGAAATTCGACACCTATTCCTATTACTGGCAACTTATCTTGAATTATAATAGAGATTTCATTATTCATATCATTTTCTTTAAAAATAGACATTAGATTTATGCTAAACGCCGTTTGACCGGGTATTACAATACATTCACATGTTATATCTAATGATTCAATGAACAGAGAACCTGAAAAGAACATAATGATTATTGCTGCAGAAAAAAAGATTTTTCTTCTTTGCATGAATACCATCTTGAAAATACTTCTAGGCTATATTTAAACATACTCACGGCATTTTAATTATTAAAACAACTGGAGATTCTTATACTAGTTCAAATTAGGGTTTCTGAAACTACTCTTCCAATTACAAAAACTCTTAAACAGCAAATTTTCAATCATTTTATGCCTAAAGAAATCATAACCTGGGATTTATCTGATCTTTATTCAGATGTTAATGATCCTAAGATTAAAACTGATATGAAAGATATCGAAAAATTAGCTCAAGATTTTAATAAAATAGTTAAAGGAAATATTAACAATCCTAATCTTAAGCCAAAACAATTAGAAGAATGGTTTAAACAACATGAAGATATTCATGAAAAGAAATTCTATCTTTACTTGTTTTCCTCCTTACTATATTCAACTACATCACTTAATGATGAGGTCAAGAATCTTTATTCTCAAGTACAAGAATATAATTCAAAAATCAATGAACAAACTCTTTTCTTCCATCTTGAACTCAACACAATACCAGAAGAGAAATATAAGGAACTTTTAGCATCTCATGAATTAAAAAATTATAAGCATGATCTAGAATTTAACAGACAACAAAAACCACATCAGCTTTCTGAAAAGGAAGAACAGATAATTCTGATGAAGAATATAACCGGAAAGAGCGGTTTCATAAAATTATACAATGAAATAGAAAGTGGTTTCACTTATGAATTTGAATATGAAGGGGAAACTAAAACTTACACAGGGTCAGAGCTATTTGCTTTCATGTACAATAAGGATAAGGATGTAAGATACAGAGCACTAAAGACTTTAGTCTCAGAATTTGAGAGAAATGAACTTACTTTCACCCATATTTACAATAATGTGATAAAGGATTGGGGTATAGAAAATAAACGAAGGAATTATGCGAATCCAATCTCATTAAGGAATGTAGAGAATGAAGTTAGTGATAAAGCTGTAGAAACATTAGGAAAAGTTACTTCTGAAAGCAATCCTGTTGTAGAAAAATACTACAATTTGAAGAAGAAGATTCTAGATTTATCTCAATTAAGAATGTCAGACTTGTATGCTCCCGTTGGCGAAGTAAATAAAAAATATTCTTTCGAAGAAGGGATCGAACTTGTAAAAAAAGCTAATAAACAATTCAAACCTGAATTTGCCACAATTGTTGATGAAGTATATAAGAGAAAACACATAGATGTTACTCCAAGGAAGGGTAAACAAGGAGGAGCTTTTTGTAGTTATGGAAAACAAATGAAATATCCGTTCGTATTCGTCAATTTCACTAACGATATTGAGTCTGTCTTAACATTAGCTCATGAATTAGGGCACGCTATACACCATTATTACATTCAACAAACTCAAACATTTACAAATGTAGATTCTTCTCTTACAGTTGCTGAAATAGCATCTGTTTTCAATGAAATGATTGCTTTCGATTATCTCATGAAACAAGACCTAGCAAAAGAAGACAGAATCTCCTTATTGGCTAATCACATTGAAGGTAATTTTTCAACTTCTCATAGGCAGAATGCTTTCTATCATTTTGAAAGTAGGATTCATGAATTAATGAAAGAAAAATTACCTACTGGGACTGATTACAAAGAAATCTTTGTTGAAGAAATGCAAAAGATGTTTGGAAATTCTATGACAAATATAAAAGAAGATTATGCAAGTTACTGGAGTGTAGTAAGTCATTTCATCCATGTACCTTTCTATGTCTATGCTTACAATATGTCCAATCTTCTAGTCATAGCCCTCTATCAGATGTATTTAGAAGAGGGAGAAGAATTCGTTCCCAAGTTTACTAAACTTCTATCTGTTGGGTGTTCTAAAACACCAGCTGAAATGTTAGAAGAAGTAGGTATAGATTTAGATGATTCAAATTTCTGGAATAAAGGAATTAGCTATTTGAGTTCTAAAGTAGATGAACTTGAAGAATTACTATCTTAATTCCCTTTTTTCATTTTTTCAACACAAATTTGAAATAATCATAAGAACTAAACCAACTATGAAATTGACTGATTTTCACACTCATACACTTCTTTCTGATGGAGCATTAATGCCAGCTGAATATCTTAGAAGATTAATTGTAAGAGGTCTTGCAGCAGTAGCTATTACTGACCATGTAGATTCTTCTAATATTGATCATGTATTGAATAGTCTAGATAAAATCAGATATGATTTTGAAGAATACATTACTTTCCTCCCAGGGGTAGAAATTACTCATGTTCTCCCTTCACAGATTCCAGAATTAGCAAGAAAAGCTAAACAAAGAAATTTCTTAGTAGTAATGCATGGAGAAACTATTGTAGAACCAGTTATTGAGGGAACTAACAGAGCAGCGTTAAAATGCCCTGATGTTGATATTTTAGCTCATCCTGGAATATTGACGTTTGAAGAAGCTCAGCTAGCAAAAGATAACGAAGTATTTTTGGAGATAACTACAAGAGGAGGACACTCCCTTGGAAATGGATTAGTTGCTGATCTAGCAATGAAAGCTGGTGCAAAACTCATTCTAAATACAGACGCTCATCAACCTAGAGATTTCATAAGTGAAAGTTTGCGGGAAAAAACAGCTCTAGGAGCAGGAATTCCCAGAAGCATGTTTGAGGAAGTGTTTGTGAAAAATCCAGAAGAAATAATTAAAAGAACAATAAAATGAGGGGAACTAGTTGTCAAAGACATTTAAACTTGGGGAAAAATCCATTGTTGCTAGACATAAAGAGAGAACTAAGAGTTTTCATAGGTTCAATAAAATAATGAATGGAGTTGTTATTTTCCTATATCGAATTTACTTTCTTCCTCTATTTGGAATAGGTAAAACAATAGTTCTAGTTCATACAAGAGGAAGGATAACAGGGAAAAGGAGAACTACACCAGTTTTAGCTCTTAAGTTCTATACAGAAAAATTAACTTTCTATATTGCAAGGGGTAAGAAAGCTCATTGGTTAAGAAACATTTTAGCAGCTGAAAATCAAGCATTTAAGATACAAAAGGGTTTCAGAAGAATGAGAGTTAAAGGAATTCTGGTTGCAGACAGTGATGAAAAATTTAAACATCTGAAATTTTATTTTGAAGAACTAGATGGAGCTAGATTCATTTTTGGATATGAAAAGGAGAAACACGGGGATGTTTTCGAAACTGAAGAATTTAGAGCAATCTTAGATATAATTGAATTCTTACAAATAGAACCAGTGAATAAAGGGAAATAGCTTATCTATACCAGCTTTCTTGCTTCTTCTAAACACAATTTCATTACTTCGAATCCTGAAGAAATGAGTCTTCTAAGTGAGTGTGAGTTAGTAAAATCTTCCATAAAAGCTATCCAACCTTCATAATAATAGTCTTTATAGCTTTCAGCAATCAAATAAAATTCTTGTTTCTCTAACTCTTCAGCTATCTTTGTTCTATTTAGCTCCCAAAGATCAAGAGGTTTTTCATGATTTTGACTTAGTAATTTTTTAGGAGCTGGAGAGATTCTCCAATTCATTCTTCTTACCATTGTCCAAAGATCTAATCCTGTTCTATCGATCATTGACATGGATAGTGTAGGTAAAAATTCTTCTAACTCTAGTAGGCTTTGTAAGTCTACTTTCTTGATTATTTCATTAGAAGGATTTTCTATTAAAACAGGTTTTCCAATGAGTGTAATTATTTCATCCTCTCTTGGATGAATAAAATCAGGTTCATCTATCATTTTATTCAGTTTAACAATCTGAGTTCTTGGTATATGGAAGAACTTCGGATTCTTCTCAAGATATCTTGTTTCGTACATTTCTGAAAGATTTACTGATTCATAAAATGAAGATTCATCTACAAAGAAATTCGAATAATCTTTAGCTTTGATGTGAATATCTACGTCACTTAAGATTGGTACATAATCGATAAAACTCTCCCATTCTTTTATAGCAGAACCCTTACTGTATGCATATTCTATCGTTTTTGAATAATTCTCAGCAAAAAGATTCTTCCAAATATCCAAACAAAGCTCTACTTCTTTTTTGGCTTGTTTCATGTATTCAGAATACTCACTCATTGTTGTTTATTTACTTATTCACTCTTATATCTTATTTGAAATATGACAATTTTAGAGATAAAAACATCTTTTTAAATGTTTAAATATTATTTTCTCTAATAATAGATAAGGTAAATTCTTATGAGCTCTGAAAGAGATAAAGGCGATGAGTTGTTTTCACAGTTTAAATTTCTAGATG
Source organism: Candidatus Heimdallarchaeota archaeon (assembly GCA_023132955.1). GTDB lineage: Archaea > Asgardarchaeota > Heimdallarchaeia > Heimdallarchaeales > Heimdallarchaeaceae > UBA460. The sequence goes on along the minus strand of JAGLXK010000050.1, from coordinate 12,167 downwards.
CTTATCGTTGGTATCTTAAAGCTCGAGATGTATTTTATTTGTCTGGTAAGGAAGATCAACTTAGAGATGTTGAAATAAAGATTGCTAGATGTTGTGCTCTTCTAGGATCTAAGGCTGAATCTATTGATATTTTGGAAGAGCTAGCTGAACAAACTAAAGAGAGAATCTTAATTGAAGAGTATTATTTAGTGATATTAGAACTAACAGCTACTCTTTTTGCTTATGGTGATTATGAAAAGGGAAAAGCATGGTTGGAAGAATTAGAAGAAGAACAAATATCTGAAGAAAATCCACAAATCTTCTTTAGGTTCTGGCAAACGAAAGCCCAACTTAAAATCGTTTATCATCAGTTAGAAGATGCTAGAGAAATTGTACATTTCTTAAAGAAAAAAGCAAAAAGCACAGGTAATGAACCTTATTTCTATGAACTTCAAGTTTTGGAAGCTCAGATAGATGCTGAAGAAGGTGATGTTCTCAAAGCATACACCAGTGTAGATGAAGCATTCAAATATTTCCAAGATTCGCCTTTTGAGAGGTCAGCTTTTGAAAAGAAGATAATATTATCACAATTTGTTTCTGAACCAGAAGAAACGATTGATTTGATGGATGAATATTTGGAACGCTATCAACCTGATGATTTTCATCCATTGATCTTCAATACACAAAGAGTTGAATTGGAACTTCGTTCAGAAAGGATCACTCCAGAAGAAGCAGTTGAAAAAGGTGAAAGGTTAATACTGACTGCAGAAAGTATTGAACATCTAGAATTAACAGCAAAAATCAGAAGACTAATGGCAGGATTGTATCAATCTACAGGAAATCCATCAGATTCCTACAAATCCTTCGAAAAAGCAAAACAATATTTCCTAGACCAGAATTTAGAATATGAGGAAGCTGTAACTGTTTTCATATATTTACCAGCATTACTACAGTTTCATTCTGCAAGAATACTTGGGCTAACTGGGTATTTAGGCGTTCCAAGAGGAAAAGGTTCTTCTCAGCTTGAACAGATGGATATACCTACAGAAATTGATAGAATTATAGATATTTTCGAGAGATATGATGATAAAATAAGAGCTAAAATGGCTCAATTTTTCCAATTATCTTATAAAATTTCATCAATAGGTATAGGTTCTGATCTGAAAAGCTCACTAAATGAAATTAGCGATATCTATCAATGGATGTTGGATAAAGGAGAACTTCATTATTCTGAAATGATTGGTCAATTCCTTGAACTTGTAAAACAATTTCGATAAGTGTTGAAAAATGAAAAGATATAATCCAGATGATCGAATTCAAACATATGCTCCAATGCATGAATTTCTGAATCTCCTAAGTAATCAAATTGAAGATGAAATCGAATCTGGTAAGTATGATTCAATTGTTATTGAATCCCCTACATCTCGAAATCAGAGGAATATTAAGAAAAACCTTCCAGATCCTATAGAGAGACTGTTAATTCTTGCAATTACTGCAAAATACATGACAGATAATAAGAAGACAGATGAAAGGAACATACTTTTTACACTAGCTAGAATACCTCAATTTCTGTTTCCCAATTTCAATAAAGAAAATGTCTCTCTCTATTCACAAGCAGAGTTGGAAGAAGTATTAAGTTTTGTTAACAATTTTACAGCCAATTTACCTCAATATTCACCAAGGTTTGATAATGAAATAACAATAATACTAAAAATCGAGTTTTATATCAATGCTTATCTTTATTTTGCTAAATCAATGTTAGAAAAAAGATTTCCTTTTGGAGGAGATTATTATGATTTTGTTAGTTTCCTTATTCATGAATATTATACAATCTTGAAACCTCAAATAAAAGAAAGTGAAAAGGAAGTTCAGCAAATTATGGGTATAATGGGAAATTTCCTTGATTATACAACAGTAGTATATTTCTTTGAAAATTTTCCAGAACAAGTCAGTAAAATATTTTTCTTCCTAAACAATTTGAAAAATCTCAATTTAACACATGAGGAACTAAATCTTATTTCAGAGCTTGTTGAAGGTTCAATTCTTGTAAATAAAGAGAAGAAAGCTATTTTTATTGAGAAGATAAAGAAGTAACTACAATTTTTTAGAGGAGAACTATTAAAAATGCTATCGAATAAGTATATTTGATGAAAGATAATTTGATTCAAGTCCAAACCACTGTACTTACTGAGAAAGAAGCTAGAACTATAGCTCATATCATGATTGAAGAGAAACTATCTCCTTGTGTGCAGTTTTACCCCATAGAAAGTATATGTACTTGGAAAGGAGAGTTAGAAGAATCCAAAGAATTTCTAATAATTATTAAATCAACTCAAAATAAATTTGAGAAAATCAAGAGGAAATTAGAAGAGATACATTCCTATGAGCTTCCTCAAATAATTTCTATAAAAAATGATAATTATACACAAAAATATTCTGATTGGATTGTTGGAGAGACTAAGGAGTAGATCTTTTCAATTTTGCTAAAACAGTAGAATGAAGAATAGAACCAAAATTGTAGTTGTTATCAGATCTGCACTAGAGCTTAAAAGTGGGTTAACTAGATTATCAGGATCCATACCTAATCGAAAAGTAATGAATGTAGCAGATAAAGCAATAAGACCTACTAAGAGAAATGATAGAAAATTGGTTAGAAGTAATAATCCTAGTATTGAACCATACAATCCTATAGTCATTCCCTTGGGAAACATTGCTGTTCCTAGAAGACTCATTACAGTTACTACGATCAAAGCAGCTGTTATTATTCCAAAGAAATTAATTGATAATTCTTTACTCTTAAGTGATTTAAAGGATGGCGTCATAGTTCCTAAATGTAGTTTGGTTGTACTGGTATTAGCTAAAATTGAACTTTGGCTACCCACAGTACTGATTATTGCAGGATAGAAGACAATAAGTACTGGAACAGAGTTTAATATATCTGGAAAGGAAGCAAGAACTGAACCAGTACCTGCAGCAATTAAACTTGTAATTGTAAGTACTGGTAAGGTTTGCACAATTCCTTTTCTAATATATTTTTCTTTTCTAAATTTTATTATCAAAAACACAAATAAAACTATAACAAAAATAACCGTTGGGATACCGAGATAATAATGAAGTTTTACTACAGGATTCCAAGGTCTATACAACCAACAAACAGCTACAAAAATAAGTGTTATGAGTATATCATTTATAGATGAAGTTATTGGATAAGCAAATACATCAGGATCTCCATTTTTTCTATAGATAAAAAAGGTTAGAACGAAAGTTATAGACAAGGATATAATAGCTGTAAGAGTAAATGTTGTAAGAGTTATAGCAAAAATTTTCAAAACATCTATAGGTAATAAATTTAATTTTAGAAGAAATCCAAGTATAGAGGTTACGATGCTTATCAAAACAGAGTCATATATTGTTAATATTAGAATAAGCATTATAAGATGTACGAATCTATTTGTATTATTTCTCCAAGTTGGTTTTAGAGTTCCTAGGTGTAATGCAGTACCAAGTTTTCCGGTTAGAACTCCATTAATATCCCCTCTAACTGTTAATAATAATGGATAAATGAGGAAAATCCAAGGAATATAACTAGAAAGAAATTGTAAAAAAGTTGCAGCACTTCCAGCTGCTAATCCACCAAGGTTAAAAAACAATCCACCCGCTACTGCTAGAGTAAAACCAGCAAAAATTGAGAAGGGAGATTTGTTCTTTAACATACTGACCAAAGAAGTGTCGAAACTTAATAAAGATAATTGTTTACGAAAACATAGAATAGAATTAAGGGAAAAAACTGAGTTAGTTTTTAATCTTGTCTGATTCCCAATCTCTCAATTATTTCTAATCTTCTTTTTGCAAGTGTAAAAAATCCATCTGCTATTTGCTTTGTTTTTTCTAATTTGGGATCTTGTTCAAACATTCGTTTATAATGTTTAGATATAGGATTAGTAGAATCTGCCACCTTCTTTCCTAATTCTTTTGCCTCTGCAAATTCATCAATCATCATTAGATGTGAGAATTGTAAATTGGGATTTATGTCAATATCATCTTTTGGGATTAAGTCTATATTCATCAATAATATCCATGATAGAGTTTCAAACATCTCAGGGGCTATTTTGTCACAAAGTTTTTTCAGATCTACATATCTTTCTTCTCGAACAGCACTCATTGCAATCACTTAGGTATCTAACTAAAATTAGGTGAGCTATTTATATATTTTTACCTTAATTTGTAAAAAATAAAGAACAACATAGAATTAATCTTGTTTTATAGCTAATACACAAACAATTTCACGTAAGAAGATTAATTTTACATTTTCTTCTCCAAAAACTGAGACTACTTTTGCTTTCAGTCGATCAGGTAGAAATTGAATTAACTCGCCTGATCCCTTCTCAGGTATGAAAATTTGAAATCCAAAAGTAAGTTGTTTTAACGACTCCCAGAGATAACTCTCAAATTCTATTAATTCAAAGAATGCAACTTTTCCTCCAGGTTTGAGTATTCTGTGAACTTCTTTTATATAATTCTCTGAATCTTTCTGTTCTAGAAATCCTAAAGATAAAACTGACATCACTCTATCTAGCAAATCATTCTTCAATGGAATATCATCAGGATTTGACCTAATATTCTGATAATAGGGTACAACTAAATCCTTAGCAAATGGTAAAAGAATATTAAAACGGCTTTGAGTATCTTCATCAGTTGCTTGAACACAATGATTACACATCTCAGGTACAAGGAATTCAGGATTATTGGGACTAACTACTGCAAAATTCATCTCACGAAGACATCCCATAGTTTTTACACATACCACATTCAATACTTCAATTAATTGACTAGCCATGCCTTCAAATATGGAACTGATCCCCCAAAATAGAGCTCTTCTAAGTTCAATTTGCCCCTTTTCTGTTATTTCTAGGAAAGTTTTGTAACCTTGTCCTGGAATGGCATTTGTTTCTATCATTTCAATTTTTTCTAATTTATCAAAGATTGCATAAAAAGAGCTTTCTGGCTTATTTGCTATACTCTTATGTTTATTCCTAAGAACTGTTATCATTTCTCCCTTGTAAACTGGTTCCAAAGATTTATCTAGTATTTTGAGTATCTCTAGCTCTATCCAATTGACAGTAAAGACGGTCAGAATCCTTTTATCTGGAGTATCTACATCTTCTATTGACATGAAATTATTATCTTCATCCTTGACCATTATTGCACCAATAATGTTTCTGTATGAGTTTGTTATAAATCTTCTTTTGTGTATTAACCTAAGTCAAATCTTCATCTTCTAAAAAAGGAAAAACAGAGAAAAAGTAAAGACAAACTATTCTGTCTTTGTTCTTTTCTTACGAATAATTACTAATGCTCCAATTGATAATAGACCAAAGAAAACCCAACCGAATTGTATTGGAGCCTCCCAGATATATCCTAAGAAAGTTAATTCGATCTCACTATCAATTTCGTTTCCAACTTCTAAACTGACAAAATGTTCATAGTATCTCTTGGTAACTCCATCTAGAGGGTCTATCTCAAATTCAACAAATAAGGTATAGGGAGCATCTTCTACTGTAAAGTTCACATAGAACCAAGTTCCAGTTCCATCTGTTACATTGAATAGAGTTGGATTATCTTCAAATTCATCTCTAATGTATATTGTTTCAGTAGCATTTATTCTATGAGTATGCCAGAAGAGAGGGAATCCTTCCCCTGTATATTTGTTACCATCAACTTTGACACTAGCATATACTTTTTCTAATTCTTCTTCAGATAATGGTCCAGGATATAAATCATCCTTAAGTTTGACAGTAAAATTAGCACCTACTGGAATATCCTCATAATAATCTACAGATTTTGTAACATTCCATGTAAAAGTACCATTTTTAATCATTTTATCTGAATAGTATAATCCTTCTCCAGTTTGAGCTGAAATAGTATTAGCCAAAAATGCAGAAATCATCAAAACAACTAAACTTAGTTTTAGTACTTTTTTCAATTAATTCACCATTATTAGTAAAGGATAAAATACAAACAGCATAAGTTTTTTTAAACTTTGCCTCTCTACCCTTTTTAATATACAAAAAATGGAGAAGGAAAAAAAGAAAATCTAAAGTTTAGATTCAAGTCTCTGTACAATGTCTTGATCTTCGAGTTCTTTCGCAATTTCAAGAGCTTTCATGAGATATTCTTTTCCTTTGTCCATTTGTGAGGAAATTAAAATAGTACCAATTTTTTCGTAGATTCTCATAGAATCAAGCTGGTTATTTAGTCCTTCGAAAATTGTTGCAATTGCTTGATAATCAGTTATTGCTTTGTTTCCATCCTTTGCAGCTTTGATGTCAGCTATTATTTCCTTAGTTAATCCTTCATAGTAGGGGTTATTCCTCTTAGAAGAAAGCTCTAAACCTTTATTTGCTATTTTTTGAGATAATTTTGGGTTCCTTTCAGCAGTTCCCATTGCCAATTGGTAAAACATGTAAATTTGAATATTATAAAAGAAAGATGCATCTTCTTCTTGTTGAGTGAGAAACTGAATATATTTCTCAAGCTTCTTTTCGAGTTTCTCTGCTCTTTTGTCACTTTTGCTTTGTAATGCGAGTATTCGGGAACCTAGATAGTTGTAAAATGCATTGCCATAGTTTAATTCCTTCTGATAAGAATCACCTATACTCTCATATTGTTTGGAATTTTCAATTAATTCATATTCATCCATTTTAGATAACTTCTGGATATCTAGTAGGGGTTTTGTAGCATTTATTTCGATTAAATCTCTTGTAACATATTGTAACTGTTCTTTCTTGATTCTCCTAACAATATCTGTAATTCCTGTAGCAGTATAGATCTCAAAAATCTTCTTTGTTTCAGGGGAATCTGTCAGAGGTTCTATTTTAGGTAGAGATAGGAAGTAGTTCAAAGAATGACCTTGTTTAAGTAAAGTTCTGATTATCTTTAGAGATTTCTCAACTTCTTCTCTTTCTGGTAATTCACTATAATCTGTCAATAATGCTCTAGCATCAGATAGATTCTGAAAAGCTGCTTGATATTCCTCTCTAATATAATTTATCAGACCTAATCTGTATTTAATTACACCATTTGATTTCGTGTCTTCAATGCTTTCATAATAAGATAAACTTTCAATATACAAATCATATGCATGATCCATTTCAGTTTTAAACATGCAGTTAGCTAATGCAAAAGAGTTCTCTGCATAATACTCGTCCTCACCTAGCTCTTCAGCTATTTCCCTAGCCTGGTTAAATACAACAGCTGCATCTTTTAAATCAAAATGAATTAAGTTTTCCCCAAATTTAGATAAGCTTAGTAAGTGGAGCTTCTTATCCTCTGACTTTCTTGCCTCACTCACTGACATAAGATAGTATTCTGTTGCATCTTTATGCTTCCCTTGAGCAGTTAAGAGAGAAGCTATTAGTGATGCAATCTTTGATGTTACATAATGTGCTTCTAAACGTCTTCCCTCATTAAGTAAACTAGCTGCTTCATTGATAGCATCAGTTATTTCTCCATCTCGTATTTGAGCTATTAAAGCATCAAATTTTTTCTCTAATTCCTTAGTTTCATCAACTACTTTTTCACCATAAGTGATGATAACATCAGATTGAGCAAGACCAACATCTTGATCTTCAGGCAGTTCTTCTAAACCTTCAAGATCAGACACTACTTCCATGTCTAAACTGAATTCTTCCATTTTGTCAAGATCTTCATACTCTTCTTCTTCTAGATCTTCAACACTTCGTTCCTCATCCATCGTTTTCACAATAGTTTGTTATAGCTATAACAAGAATAGATTTCATTCTTATATTTATCCCTAAAAATCTCAAAAAAAAGAAAAATAAGTTACTTCTTCTTTGTTTTTCTTTTCTGAAGTACACAACAAATGTGAATACTAAGAAGCAAAAGGAGAGAGTAGACTAACACTATTTCTTTAACTGATCTTCGATTGTATTCACCCATAAGTCCAGATCCTTAACCTGCCAGGCTAAAGAATCAAGTTCTCCTTCATTGTTTGTAAAGGTTAACTTCAGCAGAGGTTTAGATCTAGTCTTACCTAGATACCATTTAGGGATGCTAATTCCATGAATATGGTCAATTAGAATATGAAAATCTTTTTTGGGAACATACATTCCAAAATATACCTCTTTATCTGTTAAAAATAGCAACCCCATTCCTCTAACTTGACCTTTACCTTTTGATTCTTGACCATAATTATTGGCAGAAACAGGACCTAAAATAATGGATTGATCCTTCATGTTTTCAAGAATAGCGTGTTTTCGTTTCTTAAACATATTCTGATCTCCAAGTTCAAATAGTTGAGCTAATCTTTAAAATTACTCGTTTGATAAAGAAAAACTTTGATGAAGATAACTATATTAATGGTCAAGTATACTATTTGAACAGCGATTTGCGCGGATTCAACCTAAGAATTTCAATCTAAATGAAGTCTATCAATCAGGAGGTTGAAGATATGTCTGAATGTAAACATGAATGTGAGAAATGTGGAGAGAAGTGGGAATGTGATTTTCCTTACTACTCTGAGCATCAACATTATGAAGAAGCTGTAGAACAAGGGTATTACTGCAATTCATATTGTCCAAATTGTGATTCTGAAAATCGTAACAAAACAGAAGATATTTTCGATAAACTTCACGTTACTGGTTATGTAAAGAAAAAATAGCATTTGTTTTTGTAGACTAAGAATGAGAGCTCATTGATTTGCTAGTCTAATCTATTAAATCCCACTTCCTACATCTACTCCCCCATCTAGCTATTAATTCATCATTTCTGCGTATTTCAACAATTTCACATATGTTAGAGCATCCATCACACTCAAAACCAGAAGTTTGGAAATTCATTTCAGAAATATCCCAGCTCTGAAAATTCGATTTCTTAGGTCTTTTTGTTGCATCTTCCTGAGCAAGAATTGCTGCACCTATAGCACCCATCACAGCATAGTTTTCAGGTACAATAATCTCTTGTTCCAAATATTTCTCGAAAGTTACTTTCATGCCAATATTAGCTGCTACTCCTCCTTGGAACATTATAGGTGGTCTAATGTCTTTTCCTTTCCCAACATTATTTAAGTAATTCCTACCTAAAGCTTCGCACAAACCTTTGATAATATCTTTAGTTGGATGACCCAATTGCTGTTTATGAATCATATCACTTTCTGCAAAAACTGTACATCTTCCAGCAATTGAAACCGCATTATCAGATTGTAAAGCTAATTCTCCAAATTTCTCTATAGGTATTTCTAGTCTATTAGCTTGCATATCTAGAAAGGAACCAGTACCAGCTGCACAAACTGTATTCATAGCAAAGTCTATAACAATCCCATTGCGAATAATGATTATTTTACTATCTTGTCCACCTATCTCCATAACTGTCTGAACATCGGGGTTATAATGTAAAGAAGCTAAAGCATGAGCGGTTATTTCGTTTTTGACAATATCAGCACCAATTATTACACCTGTCAATTTCCTCGCACTTCCAGTTGATCCAGCACCTGCTATCGCAAGTTCCTCTCCAAGCTGATCTCTCATTAATTTGATTCCTTTTTGAACTGATTCCACTGGTTTACCTTCTGTGCGAATATAGACTGATTCTATCAATTCTTTTGAATTATTAATTACAGCTAAGTTGGTACTTATAGATCCAACATCAACACCAAGAAAATATTTCTCTTTACTATCAATCATTTTTTTTATCTCCTATAATTTTAAAATCCATTTCTATCATTCCTTTTACGTTCTAAAAGATCAACAAAAGCTTCTAATCTAGTTTGAATACCTGCTTCTCCTGTATGTTCATCTAGAACAAGAGAAAGAACAGGCATATCATGTTCTCTGCTCACTTGAGGTAAAATACTCCTAGAAATTATTTCAGGCATACAAGTGAAAGGATACAAATGAATAACTCCATCCCATCCTTTTTCTTTATATTCAATTACAGCTCCCAGAGATTCCCTAGTTTTACCTCCAAGAGGATATCTAACATATGGTTTTGCATGTTTTATACATGCTTTATAATGCCACTTCTTGAAAGGATTCATTCTTTGCCCTAAATCTATCCATCTTGTAAATGTAATAGGTGTTTCAGTGACAACTCCTATATCATTTAGTCTTCTCATTATGTCAAGATTGATCGCAGGTTCTACAACTGCATATAATTCTCCAACAACACCTACTTTTAGGGGGTTAGCTTCTGTATCAATTTCAACTACATCATCAAACGTTTTTTGAATAATTTCTGGAAGCATTCGGATATTCTTCATCCCCTCTGTCTCAACTACCTGTCTGTAAAGTTTATGAGCAACTTTGTATGCAGCTCCTTTTTCGATTTCAACAGCCCCATAGCTGTAGAGTGTTTTGTCTATTTGGTCAATGTATCTGTTCTTAATCCACCCAACTCTGAATGCTTGAAAAGCCTGAACGGCATTCACATTACAAGCAAGTTTTTTGAAACTCGTAAAGAATTCTACCTTATTGAACCAGTCCAAGTTGATTAAATCAAAGTCATACCCTAAATCATCGAGAATAATTTTATAAAGAGGAGAATAATACCCAAGTCTGCAATAATCAACAAAAACTGTTGCAACTATCTCATAGGCCCCTTTTTCAATGACTTCAATTATGGAACCAAGAAGCATTTTGAAAGGAGTACAAACAAATTCTGAAGAATGTTGAGAACCTAGCTGTTTAGTGCGATAAGTAGGTTCATCAGGAACAATAATATCATCTCTTTTCATCCCTCTTGCAATAGATTCGAACACATAAGTAAAGGTTCCAACATATGGGAAAGATAATGGCATCTTCTTTTTCCTCCTCAAATATGTACCTGTGTGGTGAGAAGTATAACTTTTTCGTCAATACTTCTTCTGAGCATATCCACAAATGCTTCTATTCTTGTTCTCATTCCTGCTTCACCTGTTAACTCATCAAAAACAAGCTGCAAAAGAGGGATTGTTGGATCTCTTTTCGAGTATCTAGCAGCTATCTCACCTGCGATGGAATCTGGACCACAACTGAAAATCAATAAATGAATTATACCATCAACAGTTTTACTTTCAATGAAATGCATAATTGTACCCAGTATTTCCCTTTCAAAATCAAAGTAAATATCATACTCAAGTTTAGCCATTTGTTTCTCAATCAAATTTCTAGGCATCTGTTCAGAAGTGACAATATCTACTCCATAATCTTGAAGTAATGATCGAATACTCAGAGATGAAAAGGGATCATTCAGAACATAAGAATGACCTACTAGTGCTATTTTTAATTGTCTTTCATTTTCATTATAAATAGGAAAGTCATTTAATATGATTTCAGAGTTTTCCCATTTTCGAAGTTTTTCCTCATCTATAATCATAGTTTTATTATGAAACTTTTGAGCTTTGAAAGCTCTACTAATAGCTCTTATTATTACAAAAGGATTATTTCTGAAAATTGTTCCTAATCTAAAAGCTCGAACCAGAAGACCAATTCTAGTATGCTTATCCATACCACGATTATAATGAGGCATAAGTATCTCAGGTAAATCAGGAATCATTGATTTCAATACTTCAGCTAAACCAATGAACTTTGGACATCCAACATATTTCTTTATACGACCACCAAATCTAGGAACAAATAAGTAATCAACTTTATCTTTTAAAGCCATAACATGACCAAAGTACAACTTAGTTGAGTAACAATCTTCATCAGGTGCAAGCCTAACTGCTTCATTTTTAATTTTTTTAGTTGTTTCTGGAGAGATGACGACCTCAACTCCTAATTGTTCAAAGAAAGTTATCCACAAATCTGAAAACTTGTAGAATAGCAAAGCTCTAGGAATCCCCACTCGTATTTTTCTATCTAGATCTTTCACCACTTTCACCACCTGACTTGAGAAGATGTATCGAAAAACAGTTATTACTTAGAAACATAAAAATGTTTTGTGTATAATAAATATGAACATACGAAAGAATTAAGCTCTATTACAGTTAAAGGGTAAACTCACCTTATTTAGGTTCCTTCATAAGCACATGAATTTTGCTTTATTCTATTCTTATAACCTGTTTTTGTACATTTTTTTGGTATTTAAATAGGGTAGTGTAGTTTATACCTTGAAGGATTATAGCTATGCACCAGTACTATGGTGATCCTTGAGGCTATATCCAACAAACTTCCAAAAGCGAACCGTAAGCA
>JAGLXK010000005.1 GCA_023132955.1 Candidatus Heimdallarchaeota archaeon | reverse complement strand
AGCTTGCACCAGTAACAATAACTGTTTTAGCTTCAAACGACATATGTAAATGACATAATCCTAATAGAATAATCTTTCGAAGCAACTTGTAAGAAACTGATGAGTGAAAACTTATCCAATCTTACCAATAAGAGGTAAAAAAGAACAATTTTCAACAAGAAGAAAAGAAGAGGTACATGCTAGTAAGAATTGGTAGAACTGAAGATCACCAGACTGATTTTTACCAGGTTTATATAGCATTTTATGGATAGAAGAGTGAGATAATTGGAAACACAGATAGCACAACAACTACAAGCTCATACTCCCCTTAGTTTAACTAAGGTGATGAGAAATTATCAAGTGGTGCTAAAGTGTGCAGATCAATCCCAACGAGAAGAAATCAATCGAAGAATAAAGACACTAGAGGAAAGACAAATAGCTCTCCTTACTCCTCAAGTTGTGAAGAAAGCGGTAGACCTCTACAGATCCAACCCGAAAGAAAGGTTCTTCACTCGCAAACTTGGTAAAGAAGTAGGGATGAACCCTAATATAGCAGAGAGCGCTTTCCATTGGCTTCTTATAGCCGTCAAAGGTAAGATTGACAAAGAACAAAAAGTGCAAGGATTACTCAACTTCCTGCTAAAAAATCCTCAACAGCTGATAGAATGGCTGATATTCGGTCGTTCTACTTATACGGAACGGAGCTTGGAGAAATATTGGAAACTAAAAAGGAGATATATTATTAACCTCCTCACCAGTACTAGATTGCAAACTGACTCCTATTGGAGAAAGAAGCATAGAAAGTCATATGACTCTAATCTTCTCCAATTGAACGCTCTTCTTCCAAAAAACTCCCAACCTGAAGTACTGCAAGCTCTAGATGATGTATTGTTTTATTATACTCACGAATTCTCTAATACATCTCAACTTACTAAGAATCAGCAAGCTTTTCTCAACAAACTCAAGTTCTTAAAACAAGAACAAACAACAGTTGTTCCATTCCTTACTTCATGGATCAACAGTCCTCAACCTTCTCGATGGAAAAGTCTCAAAGAGCTCGCAGAACAGCTAGCACAGGTGCTAGGAAAGCCTACCCGAAAACTCTTTTCAGCTATTAGACTGATAGTCGTTTTCACACTCTTTGATTATTACATGCAGAGTGTCCCTCAGTTAATCAAGGTTCTCCCAGTAGAGAAAGTTGTTCCCCTACCATTTAAACGAAAAAAGAAAGGAAGATTACCAATTAAACTATTAATGAAAAAAGATTATGTTATCGCCCGTCAAGGGAATGCATATGAATTAACCAAACAAGTAAAGAAGCAAGGATGGACAAATTTCAGTTTTCCAAAGATGGGGAAGAAGAGACTAACAGCTCGGGTTCTCTTCCCAAGGAAGGTACTTGAATATCTCACCAATGGTGCCCAAATCAAAGTCTTTCAAGTAAGCAGTGAAAAGGCACCAAGTTTTAAACCTAGAGTGGATGTTGTGCTGGAAGGAGCACATGATTGTTTCCACTCCTCTACACTTCTCCACCGATATCTTCACCAGATTCCAGCAAAGAAAACTTCTGTCCTTGGGATAGATATTAACCGCTTAGGGCAATATATGGTGGTTTTTAACGTTCCTGTCCCCCTTCCCCCAGATTTACTAGATTTAGCCAATCACTATGATCACCTCAGCAAGAAAGTAATAGATGAGCTTAATCGAGGTTATCTTCGCAAACGAAAAGAGTATGATACTCTTGGAAGTTGTAAGCTCAAAGGTGAACTCAACCGCGTCTATAATCGTCGCAGTAGAATCCTCCGTGAAATCACTCGTCTCCTTCCCCATTTCTTAGCAGCTGTACTTGTAAAAAAGCAATGTCAAACTCTGAAGATTGAGCGTTTAGCAACAGACGCTACTGGAACGAAAGGAGCGTTAGCTAAGGCTATCTACACCATGCCTGATAGTTTGTTCATTTACAAGAAAGCTGTTTGGTTAGCTTCTTTGGAATTAGGCTATGAAATCAAGTTAGAATCAGTTCATCCCTATTATACCAGTACCCTTCATTACGGTTGCAATGGTACACTTAATCGAAATAAAGGTCAGTATGATGTAGCTCCCTGTTCGAAATGTGGTCACCAAGTTAATACTCATTTCAATGCTGCCTTGAATATAGCTTCCCTTTCTGGTACTCTCCTCCATAATGATTTTTTCCCCTCAACGCACATGAGGGGAACCATTTAAACGACGGTTAGAAAGCCTCTGGCAAGTTTAACCAAGTTTCATAACGTGCGTCTTCCCTTCAAATGACATAATAAACTGCTGTGTAAAAGATAAATAACTTTTCGGATTTGGAGGA
>JAGLXK010000499.1 GCA_023132955.1 Candidatus Heimdallarchaeota archaeon | reverse complement strand
CAAGCAATATTTACTGGATTTAAATTGCACTATTATCCAATACCAGGGATAGATTGGGCATATATCATGATGTTCACATTAGGTTTCTGCTTATTTGCTGAAATGATGAGATATGTTTTCAGATCAACAACTTTCAAGAAAATGGTTTCAAGATTTGGTGCAGCTGATTTAGCTTAACCCTCTTCTTTTCCTTTTTTTAATTTTAACATGATTTAAGTTTCGTATTTCTCTGCTCCTACGCTTTGATGCCACAATCTTTTTATTCATTTTTCTGGAATTAAACTCACTAGGTCATTATAGAAAGATTATAGCGAAACTCACCTAAGAATGACATTAATAGTAATCTAAGCTAGGTTATTAATTATGACGGTTGATTTCAGAACTCTCCCAATCATTATACTGGCAGCTGGAGATTCTCAACGAATGGGTATTCCAAAAGGACTTCTAGATTACCATGGGAAACCCTTTCTTAGTTATCAAATTGAGAGTTTGTTTGAAATTGGTTTTACTGATATTATAGTTGTTTTGGGAAAAGATAGCACTATCTATCAGGAAAATATCCCAAAACTCAAAAAATCAACTGTTATAGTGAATCCCCAACCTGATAGGGGATCTTTTTCTTCGTTACAAAGTGGACTATTCGGATTAAATGATAAATACCATTCAGGAGTATTCATCTTGCCAATTGATGTTCCCTGTCCAAGTAAAGAAGTTTGGGAACAATTAGCTGAAGGATTAAGCTCTTCAGATGTTAACGTAGCTATTCCAGAGTTCAATAATAAAAGAGGGCACCCCGTTTTACTCTCTGATGAATTCAGAAAACATCTTCAGACTTGTAGTTCTGATTCACGTCTTGATTTTGAGATTCGCAAACAAAAAGAATTGCAGAGAGCAAAGATTATATCTGTTAATGACAAAAATATTACACTTAACCTCAACACACTTGAGGAATGGGAAGCATTTAAGGTGAAAGAATGAATGTTACATTTACTCTCAATGGAAAAGAAGTAACTGCTGAGTACGAAGAAGGTATGAGTGTTCTTGATGTTCTCAGAGAAGTCTGTTTGATAAAAAGCTGTAAAGACGGATGTTCTGGACAAGGTTTTTGTGGTGCTTGTACTGTTCTAATAAACGGTAAAGCTATGGTTTCTTGCAGACAAAAACCTGCATCTATTGAGGGAAAAGAAATTATCACTGTTGAAGGTTTAGATTTAGTAGAACAAGAAATCCTTTCAAAATCCTTAGTCAAAGAAGGAGCTGTTCAGTGTGGTTTTTGCACTCCTGGGCTTTTGATAAGAATCAAGAGTTTCCTTGATCAACACCCAACATCAACCAGAGAACAGAAAGCCAAAGCTATAACAGGAAATCTTTGTCGTTGTACTGGGTACCAGCGTATTTTAGATGCTATGGAAACAGCTGAAGAACATTGGCAAACAAAGAATCAAGATATTTCTGGTCCCCCTCGAAGAAACCAATTTTTTGGAGAACAATATGGTTTTGAGCGAGAATTTCAACCAAAAGAGCATGGGGTTGGTAGCAGTACTCAACGCTATCGTGGTGTAGATATGGCTCTCGGTAAGAAACCCTACATAGCTGATATAGAAGTAGAGAATATGCTTCATGGAGCTTTGCTACTAAGTGAACATCCACGAGCTAAGGTCATAAATATAGATATTTCTCAAGCAAAATCAGCTTGTGGAGTTGTAAGGGTAATTACTGCAAAAGATGTTCCAGGTAAAAGGATGATAGGGTATATAATCCCTGATTGGCCTATATTTGTTGCAGAAGGTGAATCAACAAAATACGTAGGAGATGTTTTAGCTATGGTTGTTGCTGATTCAATGATTCGTGCAAGAGCTGCTCTAGACAAAATAAAAGTTACATATGAGGTTCTTGAACCAATAGATAATCCTGAAAAGGCATTAGCTGAAGATTCTGTGAAATTATATGAGAAAGGAAATCTTCTAGGACATACATTCTTTGGTCGAGGGAATGTTAACGAAGCACTAAATAATTCAAAATATGTGATAAAACAGCAATTCAAAACACAACGTATTGAGCATGCTTTCATGGAAGTTGAAAGCAGTCTTTCAGTTCCAACAGAAAATGGTGTTCATGTATACAGTCAAGGACAAGGTGTACATGAAGATCAACGACAGATTGCTGAAGTATTAGGATTGAAGAATGAAGAAGTAATCGTAGAACTTGTTACCAATGGTGGAGCTTTTGGAGGGAAAGAAGATCTTTCATGCCAAGCTCAAACAGCTGTAGCTTCATTTTTAATAAAGAAACCTGTTAAAACTGTTCTTACTCGAGAACAATCTCTACTCATGCATCCAAAACGTCATCCTATGACAATGAATTATGAAGTGGGGGCTGATGAAAATGGAAAACTTACAGCTGTTAAATTAAGACTCATTGCAGACTCTGGAGCTTATGCTTCAGTCGGTGCCAAAGTTGTTGAACGTGCAGCTGGACATTGTTGTGGTCCCTATTATGTTCCACATGTAGATGTTGATGCAAAATCTGTATACACTAACAATCCTCCTTGTGGAGCGATGCGTGGATTTGGGGTTAATCAAACTTCTTTTGCAATTGAATCTTGCTTGAATATGATAGTTGAAAAAATGAGGGAAGATGGAGCAGATATTGATGATTATGATATAAGAGAAAGGAATATTCTCAGAGAAGGTCAAAGGTTTGCAACTGGACAAAAGATGACAAAAACTGTCATCGGAATGCAAAAATGTCTTGATGTAGTAAAAGATGTTTACAAGAAATCAAAGGTTCCAACAGGAATTGCTTGTGGGATAAAAAACACCGGTATTGGAAATGGACTTGAAGATACTGGAAGAGTTCTTATTAAAGTCCTTGAAAATGAACAACTTGAAATCTTAACCGGTTTTACAGAAATGGGACAAGGATTGTTTACAGTAATTACTCAAGTTGTTACTGAACTTACTGATATTCCTCCAAGTCAGATGAATGTTAAATCCATTAGTTATCCACCAACAAAATGCGGTATGACTACGGCATCAAGAGGTACTGCCCTTGATACAATGGCAGCAAAGTTTGCTGCTGAGAAACTTGCACTGGCACTTCAATCAAAGTCATTAAAGGATTTAGCAGGTAAAGAATTTCATGGAGAATACATTACTGACTTTACTGTCAAACCAGGAACAAAAATAGATAATCCTGTAACACACTTAGCTTTTAGTTATGCAGTACAAATGGCTTTTCTTGACAAAGAAGGTAATCTCAAGAAAATAATAGCAGCACATGATGTTGGAAAAGCAATAAACCCTATGGCATGCGCTGGCCAGTTTGAAGGGGGAGTTCATATGGGTCTTGGACATACTCTCTCGGAAAGTTTTCCGACAACTAGAGGAGTACCAGACTCTTTGCTAATGAAGGATCTCCAAATAGTTAAAGCTAAAGATACTCCTGAAGTTGAAGTTATTCTAATTGAAGTACCAGAGGACATAGGTGGCTTTGGATCTAAAGGTGTTGGAGAGATTGGGCTCGTTCCTACAGCTGGAGCCGTTGCAGGTGCACTACACAAGTTCGATGGTAAAACACGTTTCGAGCTTCCAATAGCAAGAAAATGATTTAGAGTGATGATAATAAACTTCATGGGAGATAAAGAAATGCCAATCCAATCTTCTGTTGAAATAGTCGATGTTACTGAAGATCCCAAGTACGAGCGATTTCTCTATTTGTGTATTTTTCATACCAATAAAGAATTCATTGGAAAATCCATTCACAAAACGTATAAGCATCGCTATGAATATCTGAAGACCATGATTCCAAAAGGTTTTCGAAAGAAGGTTTTATTCTATAAAGGTGACCATGTAGGTATGATTGAATATGCACCTGTAGAGGCTTCTAGTTTTCCCATTATAGGTGAGAATGTTATCGTGATGAATTGCATTTGGGTTCATAAGAGCGCTGCAGGACATCACTTTGGAAAATTGCTCATTGAGCATATGAAGGAGGATAAGAAAGGAACAACTGGATTTGCTACTCTAGGGTGTGAGGGCTTTCATAGAGTGTTTGTGAAAAAGGATGATATGGAGAAGCTAGGATTCTACTCTTTAAAATCAATGAAAGTTAAACACAAGGGGAAAAAGAAAGGAGGATGCTTCACAATTCATCTAATGTGGATGCCTATGGTAGAGAATGCAATACTGCCAACGTGGAATGAATCCAAACTTATGGAAGGTTTGTACTTCTGTGAACATCACCCGCTCTATCACGGAAAACATGGTTGTGCAGAACTGAGGTTTATCCTTGAAAAATGCTAGACAATGTCTAGAATTGGATTATCTCTCTATCCACAGTTTCTTTTCCTTTTATAGTAACTTGCTACATATTGATATTGCACTAAGGAACAATCCTGGTTCCTGTTTCACCCTTTAAAGCCCTACCAATGTTTTCAGGATTAGTGATTAAAGCTTCTTTACCACCTTGTTCTAAAAATCCAACAATAGCTTTGATTTTTGGTTCCATAGATCCTTTTGCAAAATGAGTTCCTTCCTCTAGATACTTCTTTGCTTCAGCAACGGTAAGCTGATCCAAATCTATTTGATTAGGTTTACCAAAATTCAAGGCAACTTTTTCAACAGCGGTTGAAATTAAAAGCATATCTGCGTTAATTTCTTTTGCTAGGAATGCAGATGCAAAATCTTTGTCAATTACTGCTGCAGTCCCCTTTACTCCTTGATCTGTTTCAATAACTGGTATTCCTCCTCCACCCACAGTAATTGTGACCGTTCCTGAATCGATTAGCGTTTTGATGGCTTCCAATTCCATAATTTCCACAGGCAGTGGGGAAGCAACCACTCGACGCCAACCACGACCAGCATCTTCAACCACATTCCAACCAAATTCTTCTTTCCTTCGTTCAGCCTCTTCTACTTCCATGAATGTGCCAATAGGTTTAGCAGGTGTCTGGAAAGCAGGGTCATTTGGATCTACACGAACTTGGGTGATCACAGTCGCTACAGGTTTATCAATTCCCCTTTTTTTGAGCTCGTTTTGGATATTCTGTTGCAGGGCATAACCAATAGCACCCTGGCTGTCAGCGCCGCAAACATCCAAGGGCAGTTCATGCATCCCTTCCACCTTATGGGCAATTTCACTTCGTCGTAAAATGAAACCAACCTGAGGTCCATTGCCGTGGCCTATTGCAATATCCCAGCCGGCTTCAATCATATCTACTAGGTGAATTGAAGTTTCTTGAGCAGCTTTATATTGATCTTGTACAGTTTGTTGTTGCTTGGATTTGATAAGTGAATTACCTCCAATAGCAACAACTGCTACTTTCTTTTGTTCAGACATCGGTATCAAATTCCTTCTTTTATGTAGTTTAAATATTTCGTTTTCGGACAGAATTAGAGAATTAGATTACGTACTCTCCAATAAATGAGATAATGCTGTTTTTCAAGGTGCAGATAAAGCAAAAATATTTTTTAGAAATAAGAATATTAGACACTATTCAGCTGTAAATGATTAAAAATACTTATCAAAAAAGAAGGAATAATCATCTATTCTTTCCTTTTTTACTTATATGCTTAAAATATATAATCTTAAGATTGTTGTTTGTCATTTATAGAAAAAAACAGAAGAACTGGATATCTTTTTATAATTTGAAATGTAAGTATTAATTTGAAATGAACGAATTATACTGTCCCAAATGTGGAAAGAAGCATGGTTCAGCTAATAAGCACTGCCAATATTGTGGAGAAAATCTTGAAATTATCATTTTAAAACTAAAACAGAAACATCTACCAATAAAGTATCAAATAGAAACACCACATCTAGATGAAGAAAAAATGCAAGAAATTGAAAAGAATATATCAGAGTATGAAAAAACAGAAGAAAAACTAGATAAATATGATATTTTACCTGAAAATCTTACTAAACAACAAGTATCAAGCTCTTATTCTCAAGCAATGCAAATTCAGCCTTATGGTAAACATTCTAGTCAGTCTCAAAGAATGAAATTACAACGAAAAGAAGAACCTTGGTGGATAAGACATTGTATTTGCTGGTAATGCTAGTTGTCAAATATATGAAATAAAAAATTCAAAATAAGTAAAAAAATTAGGCGATTTGTATTCCCTAACGCATAGTCAGTGCCATGACTGCTTTCTGAGCATGCATCCTGTTTTCAGCTTGATCAAAAACCACTGATTGAGGACCATCCATTACTTCGCTGGTGACTTCTACATCACGATCAGCGGGAAGTGGGTGCATATAAATCGCATCTTTGTCTGCAAGAGCCATTTTCTTAGAATCAGTAATCCAATGCTTATATTTATCCTGAATCTTTTTACCTTCTTCTGGATCATTTGTTGTAAGTAAGGGTCCCCAGGACTTGGCATAAACAATATCTGCATCCTTGAAACCTTCTTCCATACTGTCAACAACTTCAAATTTGCTACCAAATTTATCTGCTTGTTCTTGTGCTTGTTTCATGATCTCTGGCATCAACTTAAATTCAGGAGGATGTGCTAGTGTAACGTCCAATCCAAAGCGAGGCATCTGTAGAATTAAAGATTGCGGAACAGAAATTGGTTTCAAGTAAGATGAAGCATAAGCCCAGGAAACAACAATCTTCTTTCCTCTTAAATCACGACCTTTTTTCTCAATGATAGTCATGATATCAGCTAGACATTGATGAGGATGATAAATATCGCATTGCATATTCAATACAGGTGATCGAGAGGCGGATGCCACGTTGTTTATGTACTTGTTTCCAACTCCCCAATCGCAATGACGAATAGCAATACCATCATAATACCTTCCAAGGATTTCTCCCAGTTCTTTTTCAGTGTCTCCATGAGAAACCTGAGTTGTACGACTCTCCAAAAATGTGGCTTGTCCTCCTAGCTGAGCCATTCCTGACTCAAAAGAAGCACGGGTTCGTGTGCTGGAGAAGAAGAAAAGCATACAGAGAGTTTTATCCAGAAGCAAAGCATGTCGTTCACCCAGAGCTCGCTTTTTCTTAAGATCCCAAGCTATTTCAAGGACAGTTTCCACTTCTTCTTTTGTAAAATCTAGGTCGCCGATTAAATCACGACCTCGTAAATTAGATATCATTATTATTCCTCTGCACCTAAAACCAAGGCTATAAGAGCCATACGCATTACAACACCGTTAAAGCCTTCTTTCCAGTATCGAGCCCATCGGGTCTGATCCACATCTGGAGGAATTTCATCCATACGGGGCAAAGAGTGGAGTAATATTGCATCTGATTTTGCTTTGGTTTCTAGAAGTTCTTTGGTGATTTGGAATTCAGGGGGAGTTAGTGCAACGTCACCATCTCTTTCATCACGGGATTTAGTGTAATCAGGCTGAACTACTGGCTCGACAAGAATTACATCAGCATCTGCGATAACTGTGCGAACATCATTACCTTCGGTAAAGTTCAGACCATTCCTTTTGAAATCCTCACGGTATTCATCAGGAAGTTCCATGTCT
>JAGLXK010000498.1 GCA_023132955.1 Candidatus Heimdallarchaeota archaeon | reverse complement strand
GAGAAAAACCAATTATTGTAATTGAGGGCGAAGTAGAACATGTAAAATATGCTGCTCCATCCAAAGATAAAGCTGATTTAATTCTTGTAGCACCAATAACAGCTAATTCCATTTCAAAAATAGCTACTGGGATTATGGATACCCCAGTTACCCTTATTACCGGTACTGCTTTGGGAAGTAAGATCCCTGTTATAATGGTTCCCACTATGCATGAAGTTATGTTGCATAATCCAGCTGTTAAAGAAAATCTTGAAAAACTCAAAGGGATGGATGTTGAAATTCTATATCCTCGAATTGAAGAAGAAAAAGCTAAGATACCAGAAACAGATGAGATAGTAGAATTCTGTTTAAGAAAGCTAAGTAATCAATCTTTAGAAGGAAAGAAAGTGCTTGTCACTGCTGGACCTACAAGAGCTTACATTGATGGAATAAGATTCATAAGTAATCCTTCGTCAGGAAAGATGGGTTACGCAGTTGCATTAGAAGCTTGGAGAAGAGGAGCAAGTGTTAAACTAATTTATGGACCTTCTCAATTGAATCCACCGAAAGTCATTGGAGATTCTTTTCAAACAGAGACAGCTAAGGATATGTATGAAGAAGCTCTTGATGTAGTCAGCAAAGATCAATATGACTATATAATTCTAGCAGCTGCAATGAATGATTTTGTACCCGAAGAAAACTTAGATGGGAAGATTTCATCTAAAGAAAAATGGGATTTAACTCTATTACCAGCTCAGAAATTAGCTGATGAAATAAAAAAGAACTCCCCTCAGTCAAAACTAGTTCTTTTCAAAGCTGAATATAAGAAAACTGATTCAGAACTTGTAGAAAGAGCAAAAGATAGAATGGAAAAAGCTCAAGCAAATTTTGTTATTGCAAATGATGTTTCAGAGGAAATGACAGGTTTTGAGAGTGATTTCAATAAGGTTGCAATGATAGGAAAGGGCAGTAAATTAGAGTGGGTTGAAGGAACAAAAATAGGCATTGCAAAAAAAATATTTGACTTTGTTCTTCAATAAAAATTGTTTAAGGAAAATGTTTTTACATATATTA
>JAGLXK010000497.1 GCA_023132955.1 Candidatus Heimdallarchaeota archaeon | reverse complement strand
GGTATCATGTGTCATGAAAACACTGGACATCCAACTGAAGGTGACCGAATTCTGGGGAGAGAAGGAGCTCAAGCTGGTGAAAGCTATCTTAAAGAGGATATGATTGGACAGCAAATAGGATCTGAGCATGTTACAATTATAGATGATCCAACCTTGGAAGGATCTTATGGGTATTATTTATATGATGATGAAGGTGTGAAAGCAGGTCCAAGATATCTTCATAACAAAGGTATTTTCGAAGAAATGCTTCACAACAGAGAAAGTGCAGCATGGATGGGAACCAATAGCACAGCAGCTGCGAGAGCAATTGGTTTCAACAGGGAACCAATACCAAGGATGGCTAATACATACTTAGCTCCAGGTACATTTGAATATGAAGAATTGTTCGAAGATATTAAACTTGGAGTTTTTATGAACAATTTCACTGAATGGAATATTGATGATCGTAGATACCAGTCTAAATATGTTGGATTAGAAGCCTATCTCATTGAAAATGGTGAAATCAAACACATGGTTCGAAGACCAGTAATTGAAACTACTACTCCAAAATTATGGGGATCAGTAGATGCAGTTGCTAAAGAGAAGTATCTAGAATTTGATGCGGCAACTTGTGGTAAAGGCGATCCGATGCAGGGTGCTCCTGTTTATCATGGAGGAACCTTCATGCGTATAAGGAATGTTGAGGTTAGGTGATGATTATGGGTAATAAAGTAGATATTAAAAATATTCTAGACTTAACAGCGAATAAACTCAATTCATTAGAATTTGATGATTTTACAATAACTGCTAATAGAGGAAATCGATCTCAATTACGATTTGCTGACAGCCAGATAACAATAGCTAAAAATTGGGCGTCTCTAGAACTAGGTGTTTTTGCAGCTAAAGACTCCAAAACAGTTGCTATAGAAATACAAGATCTCTCAGAGAATTCAATCATTTCAGCTCTTGAATCTTTAGAGAAACTTGCTAAATCATTACCTCCAAATCAAAACTATTTTGGAATTTCTGATGGTCCTTTCAGTTATCCTGCAATAGAATATCTAGCTGATACTGACTTTGTCGAATTTCACGACCAATCTATTGATCAGGTACAAGGAGCTATAAATGCTGCTGAAGCCGAAGGTGCGAAGAGATCAGCTGGAGTCTTAGCTTGGGAAGTCAAAGAAGAACATCTTCTATCTTCGAAAGGAGCTAGCGTCTCTGAAAACTCTACAAGTTATGAGTTTAGTATAAGATCCTTCGTTGATGAAACTAGCTCTGGAGCAGATGTAGAAGTAGGAAGACTATTTTCTAAAGTTGATTTTGAAAGAGCTGGAGCAAGGGCAGGAGAAATCGCTAAAATGGCAATTGGAGGAACTAATGGGGATCCTGGGAAGTTTAACATTCTACTAGAACCCAGAGTTGCAGCTGATGTAGTAGCAGCTACTCCTGGAGCAGCAAATCCATTTATGGTTGATATAGGAATGTCATGGTTAAAAGATAAAATAGGAGAAACAATTGGTCCAGAACTAGTATCTGTTTATGACGATGCACTGCTTCCAAATGGATTAGGTTCTAAATCATTCGATGATGAAGGTCACCCAACAGGTAGAAATGTTATTGTTGAGAAGGGTATTCTAAAAGGATTTATCCACAATACTTCAACCGCTAAAAAAGCAGGCACAACAAGTACTGGAAACGCAGGTTTAGTTTTACCTCAAAACTCCAATATTTTCTTTGAACC
>JAGLXK010000496.1 GCA_023132955.1 Candidatus Heimdallarchaeota archaeon | reverse complement strand
CAAACCAAACCGGGAGGGGGTCTGTTCTCTTCTTCTTTTTTGTTAATTAGAAACAAGGCACAAATAATTATTCTTCAGTTGTTTCTTCCCCTTCCTCATCTTCCTTATCCTGCCCAATTAGTTTCTTATAATCCTTAATCTTTCCTTCTTCGCTAGTCTCCTCTAAAACAAGAACATATTCTATACATCCTCTTGCCCTTTCTCTTCTTTGTATCATGTCATCGATATTTGTAGTAATATCCAAATGAATGACTACATCTGCAGCTTCAAGATTTAGACCTCTTCCTCCTAAAGGTGTAAAGATAAGTACATTTACATTTCCTTCATCAAAATTCTTGAGTACAATTCGACGTGTGTCCTCTGTACTTTGTCCTGAGAGATATTTAATTTCAGGAAATCCTAAGTTATTTAATAATCTAGAGAGATAATTCCCTAAAGCAATATATCTTGTAAAAACTAGAACTTGTGCTCCTCTGAATAGATGTTCATGGATTATATCAATTGCTGTATATATTTTGGGTTGAACTAAAGCTCGAGTTACCTTTTCTTCTGGATTTTCATATTTTGGTAAATCTACTCTATATGTGATTAGTTCTTTGCTTGGTTCTAGAATATTCCTGAAGATTTCTTTATTTTCATCATTCTCGATATATTTTAGAAATTCTCCTGGTGTTGATTCTAAGAGTAATAATCTAGCATGACTCAGTTTGAACAGTCTTCTAAAAGCAATTATTAGACTATCTTTAGTTTCTTCGTCTTTTACTTCAAATTTTCCAAGTTTTGCTGGAAATTGATTCATTCTTTGTAATCTCTCTAAAGCACCACTATAGGATAGTTTAATGATTTCCAATCGAGAAAGGTTTGGATCAAGTATCTTTTGAATTGTTTCAACTGGTTTGGTTAGCTGAATTGAGATTTCTTTATCAATTTTGATGTAATCTTCTCTTCTTATTTTATGAATTTTAGTAACGGTTTCATATGGAGAAAGATCGAGTCTTTGCATCATCAAAGTTTCTTTTCCTAATAGACGTAAAATAGCATTAGCTTTTTGTCCATCTCTTGTTCCCGTTAGACCAAGTATAGGAAATTCATTTCCCTTTTCTCTTATTTTGAATAACATCTCAAAATATTTACTTAATCTAAATCCTGACATATCTCTTGCTAGAACATCTGTAGCTTCATCAATTACACAGATATCAATATTTTCTAGAATGTTTATTTTTAACTTAGTCTTAATCTCAAAATAGTCATTCATAAGAGCGGTAATTGGTGAGAATATGACAGTTGAAGCTTCATACATTTTACTCTTTTGTCTAAGACTTAGTCCTTTACCTGTCGGGTCGTAGAGATAACCTAAATTCTCAATATACCCGAATTTCTTCCCCATTTCTAAAGCTTGACGACAACGTAATCCTGCAGCTTCACGAGCTGAAGTGAAGATAAATTTGGCATTCTCTTTTTGCATTTTTACAGCTAAAAATGATAGAAGTGTGATAATTGTCTTTCCTGTTCCATAAGGATAATTCAGTAATATGGACTTATCTGGAAGAACATCAATTATCTCACTAACTGCAGAGAGTTGATAATCCCTTTTTTCAATAGTTAAGTCGTTTATCTTATCTTCAAACTCAGCAGGCAAGTTCATTCTATTCAAGATAAATGAACTTGACCATTTTAAAGAATTTCTAAAACCTCGTTAACCCTCTTCAGTTTTCTTCTCAAAGTATTTGCCAATTTTATCCATAATATCTTTAGGAATCAATTCTTCTACTTCTTCCCCTTCTGCAGTAGCTTCAGTTTTCTTCTCAAAGAATTTGCCGATTTTATCTTTAATATCTTTAGGAATAAAGTCTGCTTTTTCTTCTTCTTTCTTCTTCTTACCTTTACCGATTGAACCAAGAATGCCAAATATAATAAACAGAATAAACATTCCAATGAATAAAGGTACATAGAATAGTGATATTGTTGTTTTGTTTGATATAAAGCTTGCAGGGTTATTCCATTGAACAATTCCCCAGATGGTGAAAGTAAACCATGCTCCGAAAAGCCCTAAAAAGATTAGTCTTGATATTAATTTTCCAATTTTAACCATATTAACACCATTTTTATTGATTAATAGTTAGGTTATCACTTTGTATATTTAAATCTTATACCAAAAATTGCCTTATCAAATGAAAAAAACGTTTTTTTCCTTTTCTACACAGGATTCTCTTCAAACCATTGAACTGTTCTCTCAAAAGCTTCCTCTTTGGATACTATTGGTTGATAACCAAAATCATGTTCAGCTTTGTCACTTACAAATGTATGATCAACACATGTTTGGATTACTGCAAATCTGTTAAAATTGGATTTAGGAGAAAATATCTCCACTATAGAAGCTAGAACATATGCAAGTTTGTAAGGAATTGATTTTGTAGGTACTTGTAAATTCAATGCCTCTAGAAAAGGCTCCATGAAAGTGAAAAGATTTTCTGCAGGTTGATGATCTGCTATAAAATAGCATTCTCCTGCAACTTCAGAATCTGGATATAGTTTCTTTGCAGCTAGAATATGAGCATACGCTGCATTTTCTGAGTAAACATGACTGAAACAAGCAGTCCCATTTCCTAATTTAATATTGCTCTTACTCTTAGCAACTTCGATAATATTAGCAATATGATATTTGTCTCTAGGACCATACATACCAACTGGTCGTAAAGAACATGTTAGTAAACCCTTTTTTCCATTTACTTCAATTATATCTTTTTCTGCGATAATTTTAGTTCTTGAGTAATGGTCCTTTGGCATCTTTGATGGGTAAGGTAGGGTTTCATCACCATATACAATAGGTTTTTTTCCATCAACAACAACATCTAAAGTGCTTGTATAAACCAGTCTAGGAATATTAAATTTGAGGCATGTGTTAATTACATTCTGATTTCCTTTTACATTGACATCATCAAACATCTGACTAGGTGTTCCAGGATTCCATACTGTTGCAGCTGTTTGAAAAACAGTATCTATTCCCTCACATGCTTTTTCTACATCCTTTAGATTTATAATGTCGCCAACTATAGATTCTATACCCTTCACACTGATTGGTTCTAAATCAAAAACTCTTACAGAGCACCCCTGAAGATGAAGTTGAGAGGCAATCTCAAAACCTAGCATTCCTGCTCCACCTATAACCAAACATTT
>JAGLXK010000495.1 GCA_023132955.1 Candidatus Heimdallarchaeota archaeon | reverse complement strand
TATATACCTTTTAAAAAGTTGCAGAGTAATAGTCAATTAGATTTTTCTTACCGAAACCTAAAACAGTACTATTCAGTAAGATTGTTAAGAACAAGTAATTTTATTGTGGATTTATATACTAGTATTTTTTATAGTACTTTACAAACAATTTGGAGGTTTTAAATGAACAACAAAGAAGATTTCACTGATAATGAGAAATTTAATCTGGGAGTTCTTGTAGGATATTTATTAGCTGCTATATTAGCACCAAAAATTGGTCCATTCTACATTGGAGAAACAAGAATACATCATTATGTTTTGAGTTTGGGTGCTCTCCTTTTTGAAGATCCTTTTATTCAAGGAATGCTTTTAGCTGCAGGTGGTGAAGATTTGCCTGATTTAATAGATGGTCTTTTTACTGATTCCGATTTAATGCACAAACTGTCAGATATTATTAGAGAAATCCAAGAAAAAAAGAAGAAGTGGTCGTAAACTCTAAACCTCTCTTCATCTCCATTGATGGGAGAGATTCCTTACCTATTGCTGCAGCTCCAGGTTTCGATAAGTTTTTTACTTTAATAGTTGTTAATATCCCAATCCACGGAAACAGATTTAATACCTTTTACTTTCCCATAAGATATTTCTGTGTATTGAATTTGTTTGTGTTTAGTTACATGTTCAAATATGCCTTTTGTTATCATAAGATCTTGTTTTAGATGTTCAATAACTTCTTCATGTTTTCCTTCTCTCCACATTTTTGGTATTTCGATTGATTTATGTGTTTTAGCAATTCCCAAATTCAGTATTCCTAAATCATCCAGACTCGTCCATTGATTTATTGAATCCTCTAATCTACGCATTATATCTAAAGTTCTCTCTTCTAAATCTAAAATGAGTGATTCATCTTTAGCATAATAAGATAGAACCCTATAATCAAAACGAAGTAAATTGTGCCCCACTATCAGTTCTACAGCTCTTAAATCATTAAAAAGACCATTAATGTTCTCTTCAGTATATATTTTAGTTGTTTCAGTTTTTTTGGATAAGTTGCAAAAAATTACTCCAGCAACAGAGACTTTCAACTTTGTAATGACCTTTTCCCTTTCAATTTCTTTTTGATTCCAAGGCATATCGTCGTAGTTCGGGATAAAATCCTGAAATATCCATTGTGTTTCTAAATCTAGAAAAGCAATCTTATTCAATACTTTTTTTTCAACACTCATACTAATTTCCTCTCCGTTAAGTGAACTAATTTTCTGTATTCTTGTTCTTTAAAAAGATTCTCCTAAGAAGTAGAACATTCAGTAATATTTGATTACAATAGTTTATTTCTAGATAGTTTAGACTTCAAGTTTCTTCATTG
>JAGLXK010000494.1 GCA_023132955.1 Candidatus Heimdallarchaeota archaeon | reverse complement strand
AAAAGTCAGGTCAAAATAAGAATAGTAAGAAAACAGATTTTGCAAAGCTACCTCCAAAAATTAGAAAGAGATTACAAAAACATGATAAAAGATTGTTTCCATTACAAATATCTTCTAAAGCTATGGGAGAGATGAAAACAGGAGAGAATCTTAAATGAGTAAAAAATTAGAAGCAAATGTAGTAGGAGCAAAGGGTGAGGAATTTGTGAAAGATTATCTTGAAAATACTTTAGGACTTAGTGTCGTTAGTTTGAGAGGTAAGAATATTTCATGCGATTTCTTGGTAGTGGGTGCTATAGGCGATACTACAACAATAGAAGTCAAAACAACACAATGTAAACAGTTTGCTATTCCCGATATGCATAGTAATCAAATTTTAACAGGAGAGATGGGTGAACCTAGGTCACTTTATGCTGATGAACTCTGGATAGTTAATAATATACTTGACAAACCTATAATCCATATAATTACTAGAGCAAAATTTGAACAAATGATTATAGAACATCCGGAAGCAGTTAGTTCAGTAAAACGATGGAGAACCAACGATAATATTACAAAAGACTATGCAGAAAAATTGTTATGGGAAAAACCAAAATAATAAAAGTGATATAAATGAGCGAATTAAAAAGTAAAAGATCTAATAGATTCAAAAAAAAGATTAAAGAGTTCTTTTTAAGTGCCTGGAATCTTGAGCGGTTTAATTATAATAACAAAGAGAAGAGGAAAGAGGTAGTTGTGCTAATAAGATTTAAATTTGAGGTTATATCTGTTTTTGTTATAATTTATGCATTGTTTAGGGAGTATTTCAGTAGTAAGATATCTTTGATATTTACAGGTGAAGACGTGTATACTAAGATAGCGATAGTTTGTTATGTTCTTTTGATACTAATATGTACACCTTATGTATTTCTTAGAGTATTATATCGACATTATTTGGTTAATAGAGACGTTCCTGAGATGGTAATAAATATTTCGTATTTTATGATTTTTGCTGAAATTATAGCTTCTATAGGTGTTTTATTATGTATTATATTTTTTGGTTTTGTTGTGCTTTCTGCACTTGTTGGAGGACTTATGTTAACGTTTGTTACTGTTATATTTTATACAGTTATTCGTGAGATATTTATGGAAGAAGAGGAGGAGAATGAAAAATAGCTGTTTCAAGCGTTTTTGTTAGACAAATGTTAATACTTGCTACTTTAAGTCAGTATTATGAAAAAAAAAGTTGTCGTTAACAAGTTTAAAATATTACAAATAATGATAACTTTAGCTTTTTTGATAATTTTCTTCCTTACTTTTTATCAGTTTCCAGAAACAATTATTCCATATGCATGTTGGTGGACTGAGCTTCTTGTCTATGCTACTATTATGACTGTTTCTTTCTTTTTAGATAAAAAATCTATTAAAATTTCCTTTTTAAAACTACGCAACACTCTTATTGAAGATTCTCTTGGAGAATCTTTTTAAGATACTATAACTCAAAAAATCAGTTAATTAAAAGAGAGGAAATTATGTCTGTTAGTATTTCAGATGAAGAACTGAAAAGAAGAGCACCGAAAACCAGATTATTAGCAATATATATGAGAGAATCACTATCTTGGATTGATAATCTAGTTTTAATTCCAGGGAAAGATGTTCTTTTCATAACTTTTGACCTTAAGATTAAAGACGAGGATGTTTTTACACTCGAAGATCCATTTTATTTGCAGTTTAAATTTGTTGAGGAAACAAGAGCTTTTAGAGAACTAGAGCAGTGTAAAGTATCTAGACTTTTCTTTATATCTCAACTTAAGAAATTTGCATGCTTTGTTTTAGATGAAGAATTCACACCAATTTCTACTTCAAAGAACTAATAGAACAATTTTATTCAGAGATAGGAAATGATTCAAAATTACTAGAGATTTTTAATAAGTTCAAAAACTAAATTTCCGATTACACATTTCTTATATATATGGTTTTGAGTTTTTCTTTTTTCCAATTCTATAGGTTTAAAAATAGTACCTTAGCTTTTTTATTGTGCGTAATCAATGAGTGACAGATATAATGAACCAACAGTTGATTCAGATGCATTTTCTTCCTTCAGAAAACAGAGATTCTTGTAAGAGTTTCTCAAAACCTTTCTTCATATCGAAGAAAACATCAACCACAATCTTAGTGAGAGTAAACCTGGTAGGATCTTCTTTTCCCTTATGTAATCTTGCTCCATCTCTTCTTATTGCTTCCATTTCTTCTTTGGTTTCTGATAGATTTATTGTCATCTCTGCTGGTAAACCTATACTTTTTCTAAATTCCTTGAATGAAGGGAGTTCTTCTTGAAACCTTTCAAAAGAGGATAGATATCTCTGAACTTCTTGTTTTAATCTTATATGTTTATTCTTACCCACTGTTATCACTATCGTTCTTCTTTACCTTCATTGGGATGTGGAACAAGAGCGGTGTAGGTAAACTATTATCCGAAGTTTTATTTATAAACTCGGTAAAAAGCAATATTGAGAGAAGTGAAAGAGAGATTATTAGAAATATACGATACATTTGTTGCGTCAATTGAAGCTACAAAAAGAGTAACAGACATATCTGTAGAGATTTTTGAGGACTTACCTTATAATATCCTAAAAATAATGCGAACTAGAGCAAGAAGTGCAATCGATAGCATGTATGAGCGATTTGTGAAGCTAATTGAACCAAGGGATAATGATTCCATTGTACCAATGTATGTAAGAGAACTTCGTTCTCGTCTACCTACAAAAGAACCATGGAGATATGAAAATAAACGAACAAAAAGGTTAGAAGCTCTATCTTACATTTTTGGATTTGAAAGATTAAGAGAAATGGACAAACAAGCTTTACTCAAAAATATCAATTTTGAAAATCTTCTCTTATCACAAGCATTAGTAATGTTCTATGCTTATTTTGATGCTTTTCTAACAGATAATTATAGGATTCTATTGGACATTGAACTAGAAAAACTAAAACAAAAACAAACAAAAGGTTCGAAACTGCTATATGGAATTCTCGAACAAAATTCCATTGATTTTGGTTACAAACCTATTAATGTTAAAATGAAACTACTGAATAGTGAGATAATGGAAAACCTATTCGCAGATAAGAAACTGATTAAACAACTAACTATTGGTCTCAATATTAGACATCTGTATGTTCATAACTCTGGAAGAATAAATAAGAAATTCATCAAACAGACTAAACTCAAGGAATTAAAAGTTGGAGATAAATACGTTTTAGCTGATGATGATCTCACTGAAATATACGATATTATGAGTAATTTAGCTTTACTTATACATAATGGAATTTATCTTCAATGTGTTTCAAAATCAAAAAAATAAAAACCACTAACTAGTTCATCATTATACGCTGAAATCTCTTCTTTTTTTTAACATGGAAAAGAAGCAGAGTAAGTATTCCAAATATAGGTTAGGTAAAATTGATTTAGAGACAGAGAAAGCCTTTCAAGCTATAATTGATAATTTCTGTGAC
>JAGLXK010000493.1 GCA_023132955.1 Candidatus Heimdallarchaeota archaeon | reverse complement strand
GAAACAATTAAAACTACCTATGCAACAAAAATATACAATGGTAGAAGAAGACATCACTATTCGACTAAACAAGTTTACAGAAACCACTGAAGATACCTCAATACCAGATGCTATTATTGACATTATTTCCTTATTCTATGAAGATAAGAAAAAGAGTTAATTTGATTAAGATCTTCTATTTGATTATAGGGAATATGTTAGAGTTTTGTCTAACTTCATTTTGTAACATTTGAAATGCATAAGCTGAAGTTGAGAATGTTGATGCTCCAATATTCTTAGCTATTTCCGCTAATTCTTCATCAAAAATTCGAACAAAAATTTCTTTATCAGGATATTTCTTCTTCAGTTCCATAGTGAGAATGATAGCATCTGAAAAGAGTTCTTCTTTATTCCAGCAAATATATATTTGATCCATTTCTTCTATATCACTTAATTCCTCTAAACTTTCTAGATATTTTGCATTTTCTCGAAGTACTAGAACGTTTGGATATTCAAAATACAGTTCAGCTTCTATATCTGGATGAATAGCAACGATTTCTTTCTTCAGAAAACCCCCAAAGTAGGTTAATATTCTTTGAACAAGAGTATCTTGACCTAAAATGAGTGCTTTTCCATCCAAACTTTCACTCCATTTTTTAACAGAATCCATTGCCCAGTTGGAAATTGAAAATGTGAAGGCATTATAGGGCTCAGCTGCAAGGTTTTGTCTGAAATGTTCATTGAATACTCTCATGTAAAGGTTGCATTCAGGATTAAGTTTTCGAATTTTACTTGCAGCTATTAGAGCACTGCGAAGTTTAGTAGTTACGCAAAAAACTTCCTTGCATTTATGAACGCCTGCTGACCTCAAAACTGTTTCATCTGTGTGATCCCCAATAATAACAGGTTCTCCTGCAAAGATGAGATCATCAACTCTCTCTTCTAATATTTCAGCTACAACGTATGGTTTCTTATTATTTCTAAGATGATCAACAATCCTCTCTCCTAGGTGATTATAACCTAATACTACAGAATGATTCTTTTTGCTTTTAGCAAGTTTTAGTGAGTGAGCCTCGGGGTTGTAACTATAAAATTCAAGCAA
>JAGLXK010000492.1 GCA_023132955.1 Candidatus Heimdallarchaeota archaeon | reverse complement strand
ATTTGAATCTTTTTCGTTATTCATAAAGTAACCACTTGTTGAGGAGTGAGCGAGAATCTCAAGCCATACTACCTTTCATATCTTATTAACTTTTCTTAAGTATCCGTTTCGTTTAATTTTTGGTAGGTTAATAAGCTAAATTTAAATCTAATTTTGAAGAAATAATAAGAACGTTCTTTTGACTTAACCAACTACTTCTAAACTAAAATTTAATAACCCAAAATGTAATTGTTCTCTCATGAGTGAATCACTCAAACCCCTATTAATACAGCTTGTCAATTCCTTTTCATATTATTTAATCGATGAAGCACGCAGAGAATTTGGAAAAGATATTTTAGAAGTTAAAATAAATGATATTGAATATCATAAGGCTGGTGGAAGGTTTGGTGATGTTTATGTTATTGATGTTTTTTATAGTTCTGAATTAGGAAACCATAAAACTAAACTAGCAATAAAATTCATGGAAAGTCCCACAGAAGTTATTACTGAAATCAGAAATTCTTCTTTTTTGGAGAAAAAATTTTCAACTAGATCAGTTGTTAAAATCCCACGATACATCTATGTGAATTTGAAATCTCCAACTTTCATTGCTTATGAAGGAGTCACAGGTATTAATTATGAGGATGCTCATGATGTAAGAGATAAGAGTTTCTGGGGTGGATATGTTTTATCTATAATTCATGAAGGAAAACCTCGTCCTGTAATGATAGACATTTATGAAGAACTATATCGAAGGCTTGTTCTAGCAGTTTTTGGTGGCAATACAAATGAACACGAGATAATGGATAAATCAAGAATCTTACTGGAAATGATATCCTCATCACAAGGTGGAAGTGATGCTTTTGGAGATTTTCATCAGAGTAATCTTATGATTAGAACTTCTCCTCAGAGTGAAGTGTTAAACATAGCTCTCATAGATCCAACCTTTTGGATGCAAGGGGCATTTGATAGGTTTGAAGATATTGGTACATTTTTCGGGAGACAAGCATTTCTTGAATATAGAGGATCTCAAGGAATCCCTGCCACTGTAGAAGACATCAAACAGTTCATTCTGGGATACAGTGTACACTTGAGAGAAATAAACTCTCAACCATTGGAAACACTCTATCCAAAAGGATTTCCTCTAGATCTATTCTTGGCAATCTGGGCATTAATGGATATTTTGGATAAAACCACAGTCCAAAATATACCTGCTGACAATCCAAATATTGAACTTCTCAAAGATTTCGCTTACTATTTCCTGACTGAGCAACCTATAGGAAAGGAAATCAATAGTTTTATATGAAAGGGAAGGGTAAATATTTTATAGACGAAAAAATTGGATATTTGAGAGATGACTCACTCAAAAAAGGAGATTCTAATTTCTGCATATGTTTTAGCTAAGATGCTAGCCGTTGATTCGTTAGATAAATCAAAAGAATCAGCGGGTTTATTGTTAGGTTATGTTAATGATGAGGGAACATTAGTAATAACTGATTTTGATACTGGAAGACAAGAACAAACATCAACATATGTAGTTCTTAGTGATGAAGCTCTGGTTCAAATTGTTGAAGATTTGCATAAAAGGGATAAGGATGAAACCATCGTTGGCTGGGCTCATACACATCCTTCATATGGTTGCTTCCTCTCAGGAACAGATAAAGGGACTCAAAGAACCTATCAAAACCTATTCTCTCAAGCTGTAGCTTTGGTTGTTGACCCTTCAAAATATTATAACTCATCTAAACAAGAGGACTTGGAGATTAAATTCTTTAGATTGGTTAATGAATTAGATTACAAAGCTATACCTTTTGGAATATATTATGATGATTTAACAACTCATCTTGCAAATTTAGTTGAATTTGACATAAAATGGGAAATACCACAGTTATCTTTAGAAGAAGTTAAACGTCTACACGAAAAACTACACACAATTACATCACCTACTATGCTTGAGGTTGACAAAAAAATGTTACATGGATTCATTGATGTTTTAAGCACATCAACTGAACAGTTTACTGAAGGAGGAGAAGGTAAAGACATTCTCGAATCTATTGATTCAAAGCTGAATGAAATAGTAAGAGATGTTAATCACATTTACAATGAAGAAACATCCAATCTATATGCTGTTCTGAATGTGGTTGCTGTAATTATCATAGCAATCTCGTGGTTACTAGTAGCTTTTCTGGCTTAAATTCCAGAATCTTAATTAAAAACTAACATCAGCCGAAGAATTTTTTTAAGGATATAATTCATAGTAACATAATGCCAAATATGGAGATTATACCTATACCCTCCTACAAATTAGTGGAAGAAAGTGATGATTTACTTTCTATTCTTGAGGAGTCACTTGGAGTAAGTGAAATAGAATTCAAAGATGATGATATTCTTGTCATTGCAAGTAAAGTAGTTGCAGTTGTCGAAGCTTGTATCGTGTCATACTCATCTATTGAACCATCTAGAGAAGCGATTGAACTTGCTAAGAATGCCCATATGGAACCGGAATTTGCTCAAGTTATCCTAGATGAATCTAATAGTAATTATTCAGGGGTTGTTCCTGGAGCAATTACTACATTTAATAAGTATGGTCTGTTAGCAAATGCTGGAGCAGATCAATCTAATTCTGGAAAAGAGAAGATAATCCTTTTGCCAAGAAATTGTAAGAAATCAGCAGAGAATATTCACAAACGAATTTTTGAAAAAATGAAAAAGTATGTTGGGATTATCATAGCTGATTCAAGAACTACACCTTTGAGATTAGGGACAGTGGGTTGCGCATTAGCTACTTATGGTTTTTTATCAATTCTTGATGAGAGAGGAAAAAATGATCTCTTTGGAAGACCCATGCATATTACAGTTAGAGCAATAGCTGATCAACTAGCAACAGCTGCAGAAATTGTAATGGGAGAAACAGATGAAATGATCCCTTTTGCAATTATCAGAGGTTTTCCGATGATAAGAATATCCAAAGATGAAGAAACGGATCTCAACACTCTTATCTCTCCTGAAGAATGTATGTTTATCGGACCTTATGTTAACAAAATAAATGAATAAAGAGATGTTGCTATGATTGAAGGATTTTTGGGTAAATTATTAGTTGGAGATAAACATCCTGCAAAAATTGTTGGGGTAGTTAATCTATCAGAGGCATCATTCTATTTAGGATCGATAGTTTCTTCATCAGATGACTTAGAAAAAATGGTTACCAACATGATAAACGAAGGTGTGCATGGCATCGATTTAGGCGCTCAATCTACTAGACCTATTCAGATCTATGGTGGTGAAGGTAGAGTAGATGAAATAACAGAACTTCAAATTATAAAGGAAACATTGGAAGTAACAATGGATGTTCTAAGTAGTTATAATAATATTGAAATTTCAGTCGATACTCAACGTTCAGTAGTTGCTGAGCATTCATTGAACAAGGGAGTTAACATCATAAACGATATTTCTGGTTTTAAGAAAGAAGAAAAAATAGCTAAATGTATAGCTGATTTTGATGGAACAGCTGTTGTTATGGCAGCTAGAAATGAGCCAGGTGATGTGTATCTAATTAATGATATCATCGCTGAACTAAGAAAAAGTATTGCAATAGGTAATAAATACGGTATTGATGAGACAAAAATCGCAATTGATCCTGGTATAGGTAGCTGGGAAGCTAGAGATTACCAGCATGATTATGTAATTATTAAGAATTTAGAAGAATTCAGGATACTAAACAAACCTGTTTATGTTGGTATAAGTAGAAAAACATCAATTGGCAAAGTACTAAATGATGCACCTCCTGATCAAAGGCTTTTTGGGACGTTGGGTGCAACTATAATCGCTCTTGTAAATGGCGCACACATCATTAGAACTCACGATGTAAAGCCTACGTTGGAAGCTGTTAAAGTAGCACAAACCATTCTGCACTATGAAATCTAAGATTCTTTTTATTAAACTACTTCAAAAATAGCTCCCTTATCTATTCTCACTGAATATGCGGGAAGTTTCAAATTATTTCTAATCTTTTCAACGATTTTTTCATTTGCTTCCTCAGTGAGAAGAACTACACTTCCTCCTAATCCTGCTCCAGTTAATTTTCCTCCCAAAGCACCATTTTTTATTCCCTTTTCAACGATTTTATCTAATAATGGTAGAGAAACCTGTATATTGTTTTTCAGAAACTTATGTTGTGTAGTTAGAAGCTGACCAAGTAGCTCTAAATCAGGAGTTGGTTTCGATAATTCTTTTTCTGCTATTGAAGTATTCTCTTTTATTGAAACAACACCCTTCAGTATTTTGAACTCATTTGATTTTATTTTTTCTTTTGATTCTTGAAGAAAATCTGTAGTAATGTCTTCTAGTTTCTTATTACACATTTTTTTGAAATTATCAACAACTTGCTTAATCTTTGCAACTTTTTCCCCATGAACATTGCTAGTTAATTTGGGGATTTGACTATTTACTATAATCAGACCTAGATTTGGATACTTTAATCTGTTTAAGGTAGGTTTTTCTTTACATGCTAAGCTAAAGATTCCCCCAAATGATGAAGCATATTGATCCATTCTTCCACATGGGATTTTTAAGAAATTATGTTCCGCATTATAAGCTAACTCAGCGATTGTTCTTTCATCCAAATTTAACTCTAATATCCCAGCCAAATGTTTTATCCATCCAACTAGAAGAGCTGCTGAACTCGAAAGACCGCTTGCAATAGGAATTTGACTTCTTACTTCTACATTTAATGGAGGAATGACAATATCTTGTTTGAGCTTTTTCAGAGCAAGGATTCCAGCTTCTAGATATGAAGCTAGAGAACCTTTTTCTGCTTCTAAATATTTGATATTCATTCTAATTTGGGTTGTTTCACTCAAATCTTGACTGTGTGCCTCAATTACATTTCCGCTTACTTTTTGTGAAGTTATTTGAAGGCGTAAATTAATAGCAACGGGAATAACTTTCAATTCCAAGTAATCTTGATGTTCTCCAAACAAGCAAATTCTAGCAGGTGCTGATGAAAAGTACATTGATTTTCGTGATAAATCAATAACTAGCTTAATATCTTTTCCGATTAAATCCACGGGTTTAAACTAGTGTTTTCCCCATTTCCTTATTAATAAAGTATATATAGAAAATTCGTGAATACTCAATGGGGATACATTGTTAGAAAACCTGCTAGATAGAGTGTTCAAAATTTCACAATATATAACAGATGAGAATTTCAATGTTCAGGATCAGGAGTTTAGACGTGATCCTTGGACAATGGACCCTCTTCCAGAGTTGTATATATCATCAGAAAAACTCAACATTCAAGTTGCACGTCTAGTACAAATAATAAAAAATGGTAAATCTGTTTGTTCTATAATTGGGGATATTAAATCAGGAAAATCTTATCTGATGAATTTGTTAAAAGATGGGTTAAAAGAATCTCTTTGGAAGTATGCAGATTTTGATAAAATATTCATTGTGAACTTCACTTCTGATGAGTTCAAAGAATATACTCTCACTAATTTTCTTCAAAATATTGCCGATCAAGTACTTGGAAAATATTACTCCACAAAAGAGCAAATAATAGTAGAGTTAAAAAAATATGTTATGAGTACAAACTCACTACTTGTAGTTTTGCTTGATAATTTTGCAGGAGACAATCTTTTTGCTATCTCCCAATATTCAGCTAAAATACTAAAATTACTAAGAGAAAACTTTTCTTGTGTTATATCTTTCAATCTCAGTGATATGCCAATAAGTTTAAACGGCTTAAGAAAAGGTGGATGGGATCATTTTACATATTCGATTAGAGTTTCTGAAATGTCACTTCAGGAAGCGAAAGAATTAATTCATTCTCGGATGTGTTATGCATTAAATCAATCTTCCTTTAGAGTGACGGAAGTCTTTTCAGAGTTGGCAATAGAGGAAGCATGGAACAAATCAAAAGGAAATCCATGGATTTTAATTTCTATTCTATCTGATGCTTACTCGTATTCCCAGAAAAAAGGTTCGAAAAGTGTAAGCTTTGAAGATGTTGTTAATGTAATAAATCTTTTCTCCCGTTCTACCGTGCAAGATGGTTTGGATGACCATGAGAAATTTTTATACCAACAAGTCTTGAATAACTTGCCACATAGAGAAAGACAAGTGTGTGAGTATCTTATTCATAAAGATGCTTCTGCAAAGGAAATAACTCTTTATCTTTATGGAGAATTACCTTCCTCAGAATACCGAAGTAAATATATGGGAACTAAGAGCTTTCTTAAACGACTAAAAGAGAAAAACATAGTCGTTCTAAAAGGTCAAAAAGGAAGATCTTACTTATTTGGTCTCAATCCCAAAATGAAAGAAAGATTAATACAGAGAAATAGCGGAGACCAAACAGCTTCATATGATGGTCATGAGTTTATCGTTACTTGAAAAAGAGAAAGGAAAGAAATGAATTGGTCATCTCTTCTGAATCAAATTTCTAATTAAAGAAATTATTTTGAAAATTATGTATGCAACTAAGAGATTTATGAGTAATAGACTTGTATATTCGGTGAATAGTGTAAACCAAGCAGGCATCTCAAGGTAGAAATGTGTTACTGGAGCATCTCCTGCAAAGAATCTTTGAACAGGATAACTGTAGAATGCAATTATTAAGAATGGGACAACATTGAGGAGTAATAAAGGTCCTTCAAAATTCATTCTAAAGTGACCGGTTGTACCTTCTGCTCTTCCATGTATAATGAAAAGCATTCCAATTCCAATAGCAAAACCTACAATGGGTAGAATATAGAATACATTAAGCAATCTAATCGCCATAAATCCGCCTGTAAGATTCTTAGCAAAAAGAAGATTCATAAATTTAGTATTTTTATCACCAAAAATTAACTCTGCAGAAGTCTGATCAAACATAACGTTTGACAATACTATGAAAACTATTGCCCCAACTATTGCAAGAAATATTATGATTTGACCAATTATTTCACGCTTTTTGTTATCAACATCAATTGAATATCTTCTACGAGAAAGAATGATGAAAACTAACATGAAGAGAAATGAAAATCCTCCTACTATCACATCATACAATGGGAATGAACCAATCATCTCACCATATGCAATTCCAAGATAATTATCGTGAAACGGTAAATGCATATTAGTTAAACCAAGGAACATGCTAGTTCCTGCACCAATGAATCCTTGTATCCCATATACAATTCCAACAACTAACAAAGCTGTTCTTCCAGACATCTCTATTGCTGCAAATAATCCTGAGAAAAATGCGGTGACTAGGTAAATTATTACAATTGACCAAAAGCCATAATCGTAAATTCCTGCTGTGTAAGGACTATAAAACGAAAGAATTGCTGCTGTTCCTATAAAAATGGATGCTACTAAGTTTTTCGCAATTGCACTAAATATGATTATTACTGCAAGAGTGAATGTTATGGTTGCGGGGGTAATCCAGGATTGAATAGCGGGTATAGCAAGAATTCCGAACTTTGGAAGAACGTATTCTGTTACAACGGCAAGTCCAGCACCGAGAAGTGTCGCAATAAAGGCTCTTTTACCGAAAAATTGTCCAAGATGAAAGAATTTTATATTTTTCATAAACATCGTTCTCTTTTTTTTTTAATATTATAGCTACTTAGAAGATATTAAGTCTTATGGGAAAAAAAAGATTGTGGAAGTGTTAACGAGAAAATTACCTTTTGAAACCTTCGCCAACTGACATTAAAGTCGTTCCAATAAATGTGATTAAACCTGAAGCTGCAGCAATGATAATTACCCAAATACCGCCTAAAACAGTGTTTAAAGCAGGATTACTGTTTTGCCATATCCCTAGAAAAACAGTTAGCAAAATTAATGCTGCTAGCATAAATCCGGTTAGTGTCAAATAAGCATTCTTTTCTTGTTCCTTGAAAGATGCTGAAACTGATCCAAGGGAGAAACCACCAATTATCCCTATACCAAGATAAAACAGTAGCCACCAATACTTATCAGTTAACTGGACTATCGAAATAATCACACCAAAAATACCTATAGCTGTTAAAGCTCCGCCTAAGAAAGCTGCTGGACGAGGCATAATATCATCTCTATTATTTCTAACACCTTGCTTTCTATATTAATATTTCTAAATTATTTGAAGAATACAATGAACATTGGGATAACGAACAACAAATCTGTTATGATATAAGTTCCTAACATTATTGTGGAAACGTGCTGAATCATTTTTCCTTGTGGTTTAATGATTTGGTAAACAACTCTAGCCGTCCAAAGTATAGACATCATTACTAATACGATTCTTACAATCAAAGTATTTTCCCATAACCAGCTTGTAACTATTAAGGACAAACTTCCTAATAGTAATAATGAAAGAGCGAAAAAGAAATTTGTAGCTTTAATTGAATTTTCTAAATCCTTAGAGATATTAGGCATGTGACTGAACCACTTATACTTCCAAGGAACTAGAAAATGCCAGACAGCAAATCCAAGTGTAATAATGCTTCCAACTAGGATAACTATTTTTATCATTATTTACTATTTTACTCGTAGAGCTATAAAATTGTTTTTTCAAGCAATAAAGTTTGAGTGTATTATTAACGTAAGCTGGGAATATTATGTGAGAAGGGGTTTTCTAATAAGGTGGGGTAATGTATCTAGACTACTA
The DNA here is from genome assembly GCA_023132955.1 of Candidatus Heimdallarchaeota archaeon. Taxonomy (GTDB): domain Archaea; phylum Asgardarchaeota; class Heimdallarchaeia; order Heimdallarchaeales; family Heimdallarchaeaceae; genus UBA460. The sequence goes on along the minus strand of JAGLXK010000492.1, from coordinate 7,999 downwards.
AAGAGTAGGTGCTATACTCTTCTAAAAAGGTGGAATAAACAAGAAGGTGATGTCCTTTGCAGTGTTTTGTAATCGAATTAATCTGTAAATACATCACTTATTTCTGCTATCCATTCTGCAGATTGATGTTTAAAGTAAGTCTCATAAAGCTCTGAATATAATCCTTTTTCTTTCATTAGGCTTTCATGATCTCCTTCTTCAACTATTTTACCTTGATCAAGAACTATGATTCTGTCTGAATTCTTTATAAACATGTATAACTTTATGTTAATGTTACAGATGAAGGACATTATTGAACAGGTTGATATAGAGAGATTATACCAACATATCTTGAATGTTGAGGGAATTAAACATCCAATATTGGCACAAAAAAAATTGGATGAAACAGCAGATTATATAAAAAATAAATTCATGAAATATGGATTACAAGTTCAAGAACAAGTATTCAAAATTGAAGATTTTGATCAGTCTTTTAGAAATATTGAAGGATATTTTGAAAATAGTTCTGGTCCAGAAGTATTGATTACTAGTCATTATGATACGGTCATAAATGCACCTGGAGCAAATGATAATGGATCTGCTATTGCAATAATGCTGGAAGCAGCTAGAATTTTAGCGAAAGAAAAGGAAACTAACAATATTCGTTTTGTAAGTTTTACTTTAGAAGAATTTAATCCTTCAAGAGAATTAAAACAGCTAAAGTTGGCACAGGAATTAGAATTAATGGATGAGAATTATAGGTTTTTAACTTATCATACACAAAAAATGTATAAAGAGTGTTTTAATTTCGTTTATAGAAATGTAGCAAAGGGAAGAACATTAGCAGAGTCATGGGAACTTGCATTAAAAGAGATTATGAATGAGCTTACAGATCAAGAGAAGAAGTATTTTGAATTTATAAGTCAGCTATATTCTAAGGACACTTATACATCTTGGATAGGAAAGGCAGGAATGGTTGGGAGCAGTGAATGGGTTGCAAAAGCTATGAGAGATAAGAGAGAAATAATTGGAGTTATAAATAATGAAACTGTAGGCTATACCGCAAAAAGAAAAAACTCTCAAATTTATCCACCATTAATGCATCCAATTCTATTTCCCAGCTACAAAGTTAAACAGTTTAAAGCAATTGGTAATTTCATCACAGTAGTGAGTGATAAAAAATCAAAAATGCTAGCAAAATCATTCAGCAAACAATGTAAAAATGATTCCATTCAACTACCTTATATAAGAATAAGAATACCATTGAGTTTTGAAACAATAGCTAAGAGATTTTTTGATCTATTGAGATCAGATCATGCACCTTTTTGGCTTGAAGGAATTCCTGCATTAATGATAACTGATTCAGCAAATTTCAGATATCCATTTTACCATACAGAAGCAGATACAATTGATAAGCTAGACTTTAATTTCATTAAAAAAGTATGTCAAGTGACAATAGCTACTGCAATAGATTCTGCAAAAAAACATAAAATTCGGTAATCTAAGTTAATTTTATAAAGGTCGGTATTCTAATTTTATAGATGTTCATACTACCGAGATATTCTAAAACTTGCAGTTTTTGTAATAAAATTTAATCAGTAAATACATCACTTATTTCTGCTATCCATTCTGCAGATTGATGTTTAAAGTAAGTCTCATAAAGCTCTGAATATAATCCTTTCTCTTTCATTAGGCCTTCATGATCTCCTTCTTCAACTATTTTACCTTGATCAAGAACTATGATTCTGTCTGAATTCTTTATAGTTGTTAAACGATGAGCTATTACTATCGAAGTTCTGTCAGCTAGAAGCTTATCGAGTGCTTCTTGGATTTTCCATTCAGTATAAGCATCCACTGCAGCTGTAGCTTCATCCAAAATTAATATCTTAGGATCAGTTAATAATGTTCTAGCAAATGAAACCATTTGACGCTGTCCAGCTGAAAGACCCTTACCTCGTTCTCCTAATTCAGTCTCTAAACCATCAGGTAAAGCGTCTATGAATTCCTGAGCTGAAACTATGTTGATAACTTCTTGAACTTGTGATAAGCTTGCTTCAGGACTTCCATATCTAATATTATCTAGAACAGTTCCACTAAATAGGAAAACATCTTGACTTACCAATCCTATCTGTGATCTTAAATTATGTAAGTCATAATCTCGAATGTCAACACCATCAATTTTGATGGAACCTTTGAAGATATCATAAAATCTCATCAACAGGGAAGCAATGGTTGTCTTCCCGGCTCCTGTATGGCCTACCACGGCTACAGATTCTCCTGGTTGAATCTTAAGATTGATATTATTTAATACGAGTTCTCCTTGAACATATTGATGAAAAACATCCTCGAAAGTGATTTGTCCTTGCAACTCTTTACTGACTGGATTAGCTGGATTAGTGATTTCCTTTTTAGCATCAACTATACTAAAAATGCGTTCCATGGCTGCAAAACCACTTTGTATAATTGAAAACTGTGATGCTACTCTTACAAGAGGATATAAGAATCTATTGAGAAGTAGGAGGAACAGTAAAATAACATCTGACGAAGCCAGACTTCCAAAGAATAACCAACTACCGTAGAGAGTGATTCCAAACACACCAATAGTACTTATACCATCCATCAAAGGCCAAATACCCATCACAGCAAAAGCTCTCTTTTTCGCGTGATAGAAAGTGGCTTGATTTATTACTTCGAATTCTTCTTTAGATTTCTTTTCTCTTCCAAATGCTTTAGCTACTGAAATCCCCGCTACACTCTCTTGGAAAGAAGCATTTACCTCTCCAATTGATGCTCTCCATTTTCCAGTGGTTAATCTTGTTATTCTTCTGAAGAAAAAAGCAACAATAAAGACAAAAGGAGCCATTCCAAGTGTGATAAATGTCAGTCTCCAATTTATAACGAACATCCATATCAGTACTGCAAATAATATGAAGAAATTAGCTACAAACTGTGAAACAACGTTGATCATATCATTCAGTTCTTGGGAATCATTTGTTATTCTGCTCATTATTTGACCTGTTGACTGCGTGTCAAAATACCTCAAATCATGTTCTTGTAAACTCTCATAGGTTTCCATTTGAATGCGTTTGATTATCTTTTGTGAAACAATGGTTACAATGATCCCTAGAAGTACTTGGGCTAGCCATAAGAATAATGATAGAAGAACATATCCAATTGCATAGGGGTAAACAGCTCTCCACAAGTTTATTTGAAATTTCCATAAGAAAAGTGATGTTGGCATAAAATCGATTGCTTGAGGGAAAGGGTTAGTTCTATCTGCCAAAGCTTCAAAAGCACTTTGAACCATAGATGGTGGGAGGATAGTAACAACAGCTGTTGCTAAAATACCTACTATTATAAAGAGAAGATATTTTTTGTATACTTTCAGATATCTCCAAAATCGTTTTAATAGTTCAATATCAGAATATTGTCTATCATATGACTTCTTGAATTCATCTTCTTTTGACATACTAGTTCTCCTCCATTGTTGTCATTGGTGGAAGCTCAGAAAACCTTTCAAACAATCTTCTGTAATCGATATTTCTTAGAATAAGTTCATCATGGGATCCGCTGTCCTTAAGTAAACCATTTCTCAAAACTATGATAATGTCTGCATGCTTAATTGTGGCTAACCTGTGTGTGATAATAAATGTAGTTCGATTTTTTAATACATTAGCTATTGCTGTTTGGATTTTTCTTTCCGTTTCTGCATCTATGGCACTACTTGCATCATCAAGAATTAAAAACGAAGGATTAACTAGCAATGCTCTAGCAATTGCAATTCTTTGTTTTTGTCCTCCCGAAAGAGTAACTCCTCTCTCTCCGATAATTGTATTATATTCTTTTTCAAAACCCATTATGAATTCATGAGCTTGTGCTAATTCAGAAGCTTCTTCTATTTCTTCCTTAGTTGCATTTGGTTTTCCATATGCTATATTGTCCCTAATTGATTTGCTGAAAAGAAATACTTCTTGTTCAATAACACCTATGTGATCTCTGAGATTGGATAGACGCATGTCCTTAATATTAACCCCATCAATGAATATACTCCCTTGTGTAGGATCATAAAGTCTCATTAGTAACTTTATTAGTGTGGATTTACCTGATCCTGGATTACCAATGATTGCTACAGTGGATCCTCCAGGGACTTCTAGATTGATATTGCTAAGCGCTTCTTTTCTACTGCTTCCTCTATTATAAGAGAAAGAGACATTCATGAAACTGATTGTTCCTTGTTTACTTTGCCATTCTATAGGTGATGAAGATTCTGGGACGTACTCCTCTCTCTCTTTCATTTCAAAAATTCTTTTTGCAGCTGCCATTCCTATTTGAAATTGTGTGATCCCCCAACCAATTTGCCAAGTAGGCATCATCAAAGTCATCATTAGAAAGACATAGGTAATCAAATAACCAAGAGCTAAATCTCCGTTAATTACTTCATATGATCCCCATAAGAAGCTGAAAGCGATGATCAACACTGTTACCACAACTCCATAATAACGAGCACTAAGAATTCCTCTTCGAGTATTTATATCTCGTAATTTATCTGTTTCATCATCAAACTCATTTATCTCTTTCTCTTCTTTCACAAAAGCCCTAATCACTCTGATTCCTGTAACACTTTCTTGTAATCTGGCATTCAAAAGACTATTCTGTTCCATTTGAGCTTTAGAAATTGGACGCAATTTTTTATTATACTCATACATTGCTATTATATAGAAAGGCAGAGCTGCTACTAGAAGAAGTGTTAATTTTGGACTGATCCAAATCATTAGAGAAACCGAAAAGAGTAGTGTAAAAAATGCTTCAAATAGAAATTTTATTCCAGGAGAAATGAAAATGTTCATTTGACGTGTATCATATGTAGCTCTTGCCATCACATCTCCTATTCTAATTCTATCATGAAATTCTTGACTCTTCTCTAACATATCTTCATAGAATTCTTCAGTAACATTTTTGGTAATTTTATGAGCTAAAACCTCATTTGCATAACTCTGTGTAAAATCTGCAACTGCTCTGATTACTCCCGCTCCTGCGATAAATAAAGCAATACTCATTATTGTTTTAAATGAGCTACTTTCACTAGCTAATTCATTAAAAATATTCCCTATAAATAATGGAGTTATAGAGACTGTTCCAATAAATACTAAGAGAAATGCTAGCAATATTGTGGATAGTAATTTCTCTTTTAGTAGATGTTTCAGAAACCAGCGTTTATAACCCATTTTTTTTCACTAACTTTCAAATCTCTGCTTCTTTAAAATAAAATTTATTTTTATAATTTTATCAAGTAACAACTTTAAAAGTTATTTCTAATTGTAAAAAGGCACCCTATCTCTATTTAGAGGAAATATCTTTTACAATTTTGCCATCACTCATATATAGTTGTCTATCAGCCAAAGTGGCTGATTCGACGTCGTGAGTAACATAAATTAGTGTTTTATTTTGATTTTTACTCAGGTCTATGAGTAATTTTAGAACTTTTTCTCCTGTTATAGAATCTAGATTTCCTGTGGGTTCATCAGCAAGGAGTAATTTTGGGTTGTTAGCTAAAGCTCTTGCTATTGCAACTCTTTGTTGTTCTCCTCCTGATAGTTGATCAGGATTATGTGTTCTTCTCTCGATAAGATCAACGCATTCTAACAGTTCCTCTACCCTCTTTTTACGATCTTCTTTTTCTAGCTTCGCTAGAATTAAAGGCATTTCAATATTTTTTTCAGCATTAATTTCCTCTAGTAAGTTAAAATTTTGGAAAATATACCCTATGGTATCTCTTCGAAGAAAGCTTAGTTCTTTATCACTCATTGAACTTAATTTCTTTCGATTAATGCTAATGGATCCAGAATCAACATAGTCCAAAGCTCCAATAACATTCAATAGGGTCGTCTTACCGCTTCCTGAAGGTCCAACAATTGAAATTATTTCTCCTAAACCTAAAACAAGTGACACATTTTTTAGAGCTTGAACCTCTATCTCACCCATTTGATAGCTTTTTGATACTCCTTTAACATCAACAAAGATTTTTTTTGTGGTCTTCTTCGTTCGAGGTTTACTCTTCTTTTTGTCACTCATTTACTAACTTCTCCCTAATTGATATTTTTATTTATCTATTGGAAATCTTTCTCTCATTATTTTTATCTCATTTTTCCAAGCTTGTTCTAAATCAACATCTAGCAGAATACAGAGTTGTAAGAACAACGAAAATGCTTGAGCAAATTCCCTTGGTAATTCTTCTTCATCTGGCTTTGAATGACCACTTTCTTCTTTATACTTTGATTTGAACAGCAGGTGTTTTCCGATTTCACTTAATTCCTCGTACAGATGAATAAGAACATCATTTGGAGAATATTTAAACCAATCTCTTTCCTTTAGAAAATTATACACTTCGTCTTGTATTTTATGAAGTTCCATCAAAATCTACCATTATACTGAATATTTTTTTAGATTTCTTTTCGAAATTCTAGTTTTACATATCGGACATTCTTGCTTTATCTTCATCCATTGTTCCAAATGATCATCATGAGCAACATTATTACAAGTTGGGCATTCCTTCACTTTATCACCCTTCTTAATTAATCCTTGACAAACCATACATTTTTGATGCAACAGCATACAATTACTGCATGGTTCAGTAGAAGATTTTATTACATGCCCACAATTAAGGCAATAATTTTTGCCCACTGGTAATAATATTTTGCCAACTCTTTCAAAATAAGCTGAAGTTAATACTCCTTTATAATACCCATGGGAGAGTAGCTGGCATAACATCTTGAACAAATCTAAAGATTCCATTCTAACAGAATTTGCAATTGTTGTTAACTTAATCCTTTTTCTTCTTGATTTTTCAATCTCATTTACAACTCTTGTGTAAATTTCACCTAGTTCGTTCAACTGTTTATTTGGTAGGAATTTTTGGCTTGAAACTAATGTTACAGTACTTCCACGTGAAGATATATTCATCAGACCAGAACCTGTTAATTCGTAAACAATGTTCTTTGATGCAACAAGTGTTTTTTCCCAGAATTTCATTATATTCTTAAATGAAACTCTAGAGTTTGAAATAATGTAACCAAAAATTTCCTGATAATGAATTGGAAGATCATCTAGTTGAACCAAAGGAGGAAATATAGGAATTTCTTCAGGTTCAAGTTTATTTCCCGTGATATTGCCTTTGATTAAACCCTTTCCATAAAATCCATACATTCTTTCTTTAGCATGATTTTTGTCAATTCCTAATGCGTCTTCGATGTCTTTAGTAGTGATAGATGTTTTTGCAATTATCATGCCCAGTACAATTTTTTCCCATCTTTCAAGTGTTCCTTCTTGAGTTCTGCTATACCTTTTGAGGCTATCTACATGAATTGTGGCACCCTTTAATGTACAAGTAACAAATCCCTCTAGGTATAGATTCATTACACCTTCTAAGACTTCGTCAACTTCTCTATTCATCAAAGTAGCAAGTTTCCTGAGAGGAATTCGCTCTTGAGTTGATAATAAACCAAACAACGCTTCGTAATTGAAAAATGATAAAGTAGCCATTTCTTCTATTGTTTGATTTGGTTGTGTATCAGGAATGATAACTGGTACTATCTTGTTTTTCTCATTAAATATAAATTGAAAAGTACCCCTTGCAGTTAAGAAGGCAATAATTTTGACTACTTCTTTTTCTTTTTTATCAAGGTATTTTGCTAATTCCTCTATATCTACTTCTTTCTTCAATATAGTATACCCAACTACAGATCTTTCATCACCTTGAAGAGCTTCCATGGGTAAAGTGCGCGGAGCAATCAGGTACTTTTTAACGTTTACGGAAATTTTACTAGAACCAACAATTCCTCCAGAAACTTCAAATGAAGCTTCCAATTTGTTATACAACATAAGCTTAGCAATTGTGTTAAATACTCCATCTCTAGTGAAACCTGTTAGTTTTGCTACTTTGCTTAAATCTGCATCTCGCAAAAGCATACATGTTCCTATGATAAATGTATCATCAGAACTGATTTTTACTTTCTCGAAAGGC
>JAGLXK010000491.1 GCA_023132955.1 Candidatus Heimdallarchaeota archaeon | reverse complement strand
TACGGTGCTGGAAGATACATTGATTTGGATGAAAGGAATAAAAAGGATGGGAACCGGATAGTAGATTTTAACCTAGCATACAATCCTTTTTGTGCATATAGCGATCATTATGTCTGTCCATTTATCCCACCAGAAAACTGGTTAAAAATTGTTTTGAAAGTAGGAGAAAAGGATTTTTCACTGAATTAACCAAGAAGGCATTCCAAAGAACACAATTAATTGGTTAAAGATTTATTTCATTTAGATCAATTTCAGTTAAAAAGTTCATTAAAACTATAGATAACTTATCAAAAGGATATACAAGAAAAGATGCTTTTTATTTTTCAAACAGGTTTGACAAAGTACCGTGAGAAGTATGATATAATAGAGGAAACCATTCATTGTTTTTAGGTCTTTAAGTATTATTTGGCATGAATAGATTTTTATAGTCAAAACTTAGAATAACTTTAGTGGTTCGAATTGTTTGATGATAACATAGAAATAATAAAACGACTCGTCAATTCTGCAAGTGAAGATATAGCGGAGTTACTTAAATCATCAGCTCATAGTAAGAGATTAATCATTCTAGCATCACTTCTAGATGGACGAAAATCTTTTCCTGAACTCAAGAAAGGTACAGGATTAAGCAAAACTGCTCTTGCCAATCACCTTGCACAGATGTTGGATTCTTTTATCATCACCCGTATAGATCGAGGATCTTACGAGCTTACTGAAGATGGTAGAGAATTGCTAATCAAAATAGTTACTATTTACCATCAATCTGAACTCTATCAAACAAGTCAAAGAGAACTACTAGAAACGCAATATGCGCGTTTCAGACGTTTTGGTGATATTATGACAAAGACAGAAAAACGTGTATCTAATGTTGGTATCTACCAACCCCATAGCTTGTCTTATTCTTCTGCAATAAGTGGAGCTCTTCAAGCGATCGGAGAAAAATGGGATGTTGATGACGTCACAGCTTTCAGTGGTTATGGTTTTCTGATTAACACTTTTAAAGAGAGAATCTGTCCTTCAGGACCAACCGCTCTTGCTGCTTGGACAACCATTCAAGATGCTACTGAAAAGCTTGGCTGGCACCTCAAACATTTTGTTGACGATGAAGGTTTCCCTAGTACTCCTGATCCTTCAAAACCTCTAATTGAGAGAGACGAAAAACGTGCTCGTGAAGTATTCAAATTGGTAAAAGATGCCATTGATGAATATGACCGTCCTGTTGTTATCTGGGGTATACCCGTACCTGAATATGGTATTGTTAATGGTTACCAAGATGACTATTACTTGGTCAGTACTTTTAGAACACTATTGAAACAAGAAGAGACACCTATTGCTTACAACAAACTCCAAGCCCCTGGATGTATGGAAGCTATCATTTTCGAAAGAAAAACCAGTCACCCAACAGATAAAGACTATAGGAATTCCCTCGCTCGAGGATTGCAAATGGCTAAAGGTGTAGGAGTTGCCATGAAAGGATATGCTGCTGGAGTTGAAGCATACGAAGTTCTACAGAAACAACTAATTGAAACTGAAGAAGATAAAATCGAACCTTTCGCTTTTGCTTACTTAGTGGACTGTTTCTATTGTGGAAGAGATAGTGTATTTAACTATCTAAAGAAACTGACAGAGAAGTACAAGAAAGAGAAATTTGCCAAAAATATTGAGAAGACAGCAACAACTTATGGTGAGATTGCCAATCTCTATAAGGATTTGCAAGAACATTTTCCATTTTTGGGTGAACAAGATCTTTCTCTTGAAAATAGAAAAACTTGTGCTCAACTTCTAGACAGCATTAAAGAATTAGAAAAACAAGCTATAATCGATTTAGAAGAATGTTTGGAGAATTGGAAGTAATCCAAGTCAGACTGAATCCTGTTCCAATTCCCCAATTTACTTTTTTTTAATTCTTTATTTACTTTTCTTATTTTCTATTATTCAGAGCTCCAAATGGAGTACTTAGTATTATGGACACTTATCACTGGACTGAAGGGTTCTTATTAATTGCATTTGCACCTATTGCAGTTTTCTTTGGAGTAATCTTTGTTATCCTATTCGTTTTATGGATAAATAAAAAAAGACGAGAAAAAGATATAGAAAATTGAAGATTTGAACATTAAATTTGAATAAGCTAAATGCTTTCAGACATTCCAGAATAAAGCATAAACTTTAAACACATCAAAAATCTAGATTGATAGGTGATAAACTTGCGTTCTAATGGTAGAGAGGAAAGACCAGGTAGGGGGCGTAATCAACAACCAGGAAGATATGGTTTAGGTCCTAGTGGTATGTGTAAATGTCCAAAATGTGGAAACAAAGTACCTCATCAAAGAAGCACTCCTTGCACACATATGGAATGTCCAAAATGTGGTTCAAAGATGTTTAGAGAATAAGATTCTTCTTTCATTTGAACTGATTACTTGGTTCTTCCACCAAGTAAAAAATCTTTGTTATAAACCAGATGTTAATGTTTAATTAAAGAGTTATTTTTTCTTCTTAAATTTGGTAAAACATTAGACTTACTATTTCAAATGTTACTATTGGAATAATTATTGTTATTGAAGCTCTTGCATCATGAAACTTCTTCGAATGTAAAACTTTGCAGGAAAAGAATTCTTTCTAGAACATTTCAATAACAATTATCAAAGTGAATTACAATTGAATCTAGTACAAAGTACTTTTTGAGAACAACTAATTTTTTTTAGCTAAAATGAATAATATTGAAGCATCAGTAATCCCGTTTTTCCTTAAATCTTGTTCTATCTTCTTTGCTTCCTTTTCTAGTTGTTCATATTCTGGGTAATCACTTATCTTTTCCAGTGAAGACTTTAAGTATTTTATTTGACTCTGAATCAACGCTTTATCCATTGGATTATCACACTGTTCTTTATCCTCACAGAATAAGCATTTAGGATATCTGGTGGAATCAAATATTTCTAGTTCTTCTGCATTTAGAATACTCACTATTCCTTTTATTTCTTCTTTTGTGTAAGTTTCTCTATGATATTCTCCTAACAGAGTATCTATTTTCGCTCCAAAGTGATGATCCTGTAAAGTAGCTAGTTGTGCTTCTGTCTGAGTAAGATTTGAATACATTTCTTGAATAATCAGATAACCTTGTGGTTTGACTACTCTGAACATCTCTTTCAGCACTTCTTCTGGTCTTTCTAGGTGATGAAGAGAACTGGCTATACTTACTATATCAAAGGTTTTATCTGGAAAGTCTAGCTTTTCAGCGTTCATTTTCTTGAATTGTGCTATTGTTCCAAGTTCTTTTTCTGCTTTCTTTAGTTTCTCTTCATTAAGATCTATACCTATAAAAGAATCAAAACTTTTCAATGCTTGTTTGAGAAAACCAA
>JAGLXK010000490.1 GCA_023132955.1 Candidatus Heimdallarchaeota archaeon | reverse complement strand
GCAAGGATTTGTTCCCACTACCTCGTCGTTGACGTTTCCGAATGTGTTTAGGATAGCCAACAGATACAAACAGATTATACCGTTTCCTCAACTTAAGGATGAAATCAACCAATTGGTTAACTGCATACCCTAGTTCTTGTTCTGTAACAGAACGTCGTCTTCTACGAAGACGGAAGAGCGTAGCGTTAAGCTGTTGTGTATGCTGACCGTTGTTGAGACTTTTGTTCAACTTCCTCTGAGTTTCCTTGATCTGTCTACTAAGTTGCCATATTTTCGACTGTCTCTCCTTATCGACAATAAAGCAGAGTTCGTCCATGATTACTTTGCCTGAAGGGGTAAGTAATACTGCAACAGCTGTCTTCTTTATTCCTAGATCTACTCCTAACACAGCAGGTGGAAGGGTGGATTGGTTACTGGGAACAGAATACTGGAGGGTGAAATGTGCCCACCACTGTTGTTCTTTGGACTTATGTACTAGTTCCAACTTCTTGATGTTCTCTAGTTTCAGCTTCTTCTCGTGGTAAGGTGAATAAGCTAAAGGTAGCCATAGTCGCTTATGGGTTCTTTTGCCAGATCTTTTTGTATCAAGCGAATCCCTTAACTCTAGCCAAAGTCTAGCCTCGGTATTAACAGGTTTGGAATGTACCTGAAACGTACCTCTGCCTTCTGTTCCTTTAAACAAGGGTCGGGGTATTTTCTTCTTGAACTCAGGTCTACTCAGATCCTCTTCAGAAAGATCTTGTTGTGCTTTCCAGCTTTCATAAGTCCAGATAGCTTTGTCTCTGCATCCCTGAAATTCATCAGTTGAGCAACGGGGATAACGCTTCTTCAAGTCGTGAGGGACAGATGTCCGTAACTTGTTCTTGTTTTTCTTTGAAGTTGTTAAAGTCAATTTATCCAAAAGGGAAGTATTAACCTTGCCATTTTTTCGCAGAATTTTTTCCTCATTGTGTCTGATGATTCGTAGGTAGTCTCTGATGATTCTGGCATCTCGTTCGGTTATTCTTCGCAACCTTTCGCACTCTCTTGCAGACATCAGTTCCGTCTTGATTCTCAGAGGAATAGTCTCATAGAATGTAACTAATGGTGCTTGAGGGGTGCTTTTAACTTCTCCATTTCTCTCATTTATAGTGTCTTCATTTGTTGATTGTTTTTGTTTATTATTTGCTTTGTTTGTCATAAATTTCACTTCCTGAAATTGTTTCTTTGAAATAAACTTGGATACCCTTTTTGAAAAGTCATAATCGATGGTTCCTCTTCTAGTCTTAATATTTGAAACCAGTAGAGGAACCACCGGTAGTACTACGTGTAAAATTGCTTCAGATTCTCAAAATGGAAATCCTGACAATCAACTTCTTCTCTT